>NZ_JBHYVA010000168.1:0-6233 GCF_042750055.1 Streptomyces sp. NPDC059456 | reverse complement strand
GGCCCCCGCGCGCCCCCCACAAATCTGCGGGGCGGCCCCGCGCTGTCGGCGTCTAAAAAACTTCGCTCCCGTGCCGCCACGCGACGCGGCGTGCACTGCGTCCCGCGAGTCGAACGACTCCGGTGATTTCCGATGACTCCAGTGAGGGGGGCCCGGCCGTGTGTCACCGCAACGCCGTCTTCGTTCCCCGCTCCCGGTACGACGTGATCCCGGTGTCCTCGGCTTCCCGATGACGGCTGCGCGGCCGCCCTCGGACGTCCGCGACGAAGACCCACCCTCCTGACGGCAGTCGAGCCGGCCCCGCACACCCCGGCGTACCCGGGGCGCGGCCGGGCCCCGTGACGCCCGCCCGTGGTGAGCCCCGTCCCGTCCCGAAATCGCGCTGCCCCACTTCACCCCTCCGCCGGAAGGCCACGGGCCATGCGCACCCACCCGAACACCACGACCACCGTCCGCAACCTCGGCATCCTCGCCCACGTCGATGCCGGGAAGACCACCGTCACCGAGCGGATCCTCTACACCACCGGCGCCACCCACAAGCGCGGCGAGGTCCACGACGGCACGACCGTCACCGACTACGACCCGCAGGAACGCGACCGCGGCATCACGATCTCCGCGGCCGCCGTCAGCTGTACGTGGGACGGCCACCGCGTCAACCTGATCGACACACCGGGACACGTCGACTTCTCCGACGAGGTGGAGCGCTCGCTGCGCGTGCTCGACGGCGCGGTCGCGGTCTTCGACGCCGTCGCCGGCGTCGAACCGCAGAGCGAATCGGTCTGGAGACAAGCCGACCACCACGGCGTGCCGCGGATCGTGTTCGTCAACAAGATGGACCGCGTCGGCGCCGACCTCGACCGGGCGGTCGCCTCCGTGGCGCAGCGGCTGCACGTGGTCCCGCTGGTCGTCCAGCTGCCCATCGGGCAGGAGGACGGGTTCCGCGGGACGGTCGACCTCGTCCGCATGCGCGCGCTGCTCTGGCGCGCCGGGCAGGACGCGTACGAGACGGGAGCCGTACCCGAGGACCTGTACGAGGAGGCGCGCAGCCGCCGCCGGCAGCTGGAGGAGCGCGTCGCCGAGCTCCATCCGGCCGCCCTGGAGGAGTACTGCGCCACCTCGGCGCTCTCCGCCGCCACGCTGGACGCCGCGCTGCGCGACCTGACGCGCGGCGGGGAGGGGGTCGTCGTGCTGTGCGGCTCGGCCTACCGCAACCGCGGGATCGAACCGCTGCTGGACGCCGTCGTGTCCTACCTCCCCTCGCCGGCCGACGTGCCGCCCGTACGGGGAACCCGCGACGCGGCGGTGGAGGAGCGGCCCGCCGACCCCTCGGCGCCGTTCGCCGGGCTGGCGTTCAAGGTGAACGCGACGGCGACCGGACGGCTGACCTGCCTGCGGGTGTACTCGGGAACGATGAGGAAGGGGGACACCGTGCTGGACGCGGGCACCGGCCGGACCGAGCGGATCGGGCGCATCCTGCGCGTCCAGGCCGACCGGCACGCCGAGGTGGAGCAGGCCGTGGCGGGGGACATCGTCGCCGTGGTCGGTCTCAAGGGCACCCGCGCGGGGTCCACGCTGTGCGCCCCCGGCGCCCCGCTCGTCCTCGAACCTCCGAAGACCGCCGCCCCGGTGGTGTCCGTGGCGGTCGAGGCGGGCAGCAGCGCCGAGGCGGGCCGGCTGTCCGCGGCGCTGGCCCGGCTGGTCGAGGAGGACCCGTCGCTGGTGGTGCGGACCGATCCCGAGACGGGCCAGACGGTCCTGTCGGGGATGGGCGAGCTGCACCTGGAGGTGGCGGTGGAGAAGGTCCGCCGCAGCCACGGGCTGCGCATCGGCGTGGGCCGCCCGCGGGTGGCCCACCGCGAGACCGTCGTGCGCGGGGTGTCGGGGCTGGTGTACCGGCACGTCAAACAGGACGGCGGCGCCGGCCAGTTCGCCCATGTGGTCCTCGACGTCGAGCCCCTGGGCGTCGCCGACGCCGCCGGTGACGCCGGCGGGTTCGCCTTCCGTTCGGCCGTCGTCGGCGGACGGGTGCCGCAGGAGTACGTCCGCGCGGTGGAGGCGGGCTGCCGGGACGCGCTCGCCGAGGGGCCCCTGGGCGGTCACCCGGTGACCGGGCTCCGGGTCACCCTGACCGACGGGGCCACCCATCCCAAGGACTCCTCGGAGACGGCGTTCCGGGCGGCGGGCAGGTTCGGGCTGCGCGAGGCTCTGCGCGCCGCGGAGATGCAGTTGCTGGAACCCGTGGCCGAGGTCGTGGTGACGGTGCCCGACGACGCCGTCGGCGGGGTGCTCGGCGACCTGGCCGCACGGCGCGGCCGGGTCTCGGGCTCGGCGGCGCGGGCCGGCAGCACGGCGGTCACCGCCTGCGTGCCGCTGGCAGAGCTGTTCGGCTACGCGTCCCGGCTGCGCAGCCGCACCCAGGGCCGGGGCACGTTCACCGCCCGGACCACGGGCTACGCCCCCGTACCGGCGGCGCCGGCGGCGCTGCTCGGCGGGGCCCTGCCGGGCTGACCGGCAGCCCCCGGCCGCACCGGCGGCCGGGGGCACGGGCTCCCGCCGTCAGCCGTCAGCCGTCGGCGGCCGCGGCTGCGTCCGCCGCCTCCAGGAACCCCTCGGGGAAGGGCTGTTCGGCCCAGATCGTCTTGCCGCGGGCGTGGTAACGGGTACCCCAGAGCTGGGCGAGCTGCGCCACCATGAACAGCCCGCGCCCTCCCTCGTCGGTCTCCTCCGCGCGCCGCACGTGCGGGGAGGTGCTGCTGCCGTCCGATACCTCGCAGATCAGCTCGCGGTCGCGGATCATCCGCAGCTGGACGGGCTCGCTGCCGTAGCGGATCGCGTTGGTGACCAGCTCGCTGACCACCAGCTCCGTGGTGAACTCCAGCTCCTCCAGGCCCCATGCGGCCAGCTGCCGCGTGGCGAGCGTACGGGCCCGGCCCACGACCTCGGGCTCGGCCGGCAGGTCCCAGGTGACGTGGTGCCCGGCCGCCAGCTCGTGCAGGCGCACCATCAGCACCGCCACGTCGTTCTGCGGCAGCACCGGGAGCAGCCGGCCGATCAGCGCGTCGCAGGCCTCGTCCAGCCCGTTCCCCCCGGTGCGTCCGGCCCCGGGCGGCGGGGCGAGCGGGACGCCCGACAGCGCCTCCGGGAGCCGTTCGAGGCCGAGGTCCACCTGCCGGTCGGGCGCCGCGACCAAGCCGTGGGTGTACAGCACGAGCACGTCCCCGTCGTTCAGCGTCAACTCGGCGCTCTCGAAAGGGGATCCGCCGAAACCCAGGGGCGGCCCCGCGGGCAGCGCCACGATGGCGGGCGCCCCGCCCACCGGGGCGAGCACGGGCGGCGGATGCCCCGCGCAGGCCACCGCGCACTGCCGCGAGATCGGATCGAAGACCGCGTACACGCAGGTCGTGCCCGCCGCCCCGCCCGGGCGCGGCCCGCTGTCCCCGTCCTGGGCGTGCTCGTCCACGAACCGGTGGATCTGGTCGTCCATGTACGAGAGCAGCTCGTCGGGGGAGAGGTCGAGGTCCGCGAGGGTGCGGACCGCGGTCCGCAGCCGGCCCATGGTCACCGCCGCGTTCAGACCGTGTCCCTGCGCGTCGCCCACCACCAGCGCCACCCGTGCGCCCGACAGCGGGATCACGTCGTACCAGGCCCCGCCCAGCTCCGCCTGGCCGTGCGCCGGCAGATAGCGGGTCACGGCCTCGAGCGCGCCGAGCACGGGCAGCCGTTGGGGCAGCAGGCTGCGCCGCAGCGCCAGCGCCGCCGTCCGCTCCCGCGTGTAGCGGCTCGCGTTGTCGATGCACACCGCCGCGCGCGCCGTGAGCTCCTCGGCCAGCAGGACGTCGTCCGGCTCGAACCCGTGGGCGCGCGCGTACCGTACGAAGACCGTGGCGCCCAGCGCGGCATCGCGGGCGGACATCGGAACCAGCAGCCACGAGTGGACCCCGTACGCGCGGACCAGCTCGGCCTGCCGGGGGTCGACCGGGGCGACCTCCGCGATCAGCTCCTCGCCCGTCAGCAGCAGCGGCTCCCCGCCGGCCATGGCCCGGGTGAACAGGGAGCCCGGTCCCGAGGTGAACGGGTCGGCGTCGCCCGTCGCCACGGCCGGCTCCGCCGACCCGCCGGGAGGCGTGGACGTCGCCGCGCGCAGCAGTGTCACGGCGTCGCCGACGGGGCCGACGACCGGCTCCTCGCCGCCGAACACCGGGGCGAGCAGGTTGACGTAGGCGTGGTCGGCGAACTCCGGAACCGCCACCTCGACGAGCTCCCGCGCCGTGTGCAGCACGTCCAGGGTGGTGCCGATGCGCGTGCTCGCGTCGTTGACCAGCGCCAGCCGTTCACGGGCCCGGACCCGTTCGGTCACGTCGGTGACGGCGTGCGCCAGCGCGATCAGCTCGCCGGAGCTGCTCCGCAGCGGGAGGATGCTCTCGGACCAGACGTGCTGGCGGTCGGGGTCGCCCCGCAGCAGGCCGCGCACCTCGGTGTGGACCAGGGCCTCACCGGTCTCCAGCACACGCCGCTGGCGCGCCTGGAGGGCCGCCATGTCCAGCAGGTCGGACGGCGCCACCTCGGACGTCGTACGCCCGACGAACTCCTCGTTCGCGAAGCCCCCGCCGCGCCGCAGGGCGTCGTTCTGCGCGATGAAGCGCAGCTGCGTGTCGAAGACGTCGATGAGGAAAGGGGACTCGGTGAACAGCCCCCTGATCAGCGCTTCGCTGAGCTCGTGCCGCCGGGTGGCCCCCGCGTCGGTCGCCTGGATCAGCCACTGCCGCTCGCCGGCCGTGGACACCATGGGGCGCGCGTGCAGCGCCACCTCGACCCCGCGCCCGCTGCGGTGCCGCAGGACCGTGCGCCCCGCGTCCGAGCGCGCGAGCAGCAGATCGGCCCCGCGCCGCCCGTGCACCTCCCGGGCCGTGTAGCCGAGCAGCCGCTCCGCCCCGGGACCCCAGCCGATCACGACACCGCGTGCGTCGAGGAGGGCGTACGTCTCCTCGCCCGGTTCCGCAGGCCCGCCGGAGGCATCGTGGAACACCGGGTCCTGCATCACTGCGCCCCACTTCCGGATGTGCGGAACGGCTCTCTGCGTACTGGTGCAATTATCGCTCTGCGTCACCCCGTGTGCAGCCGGACGCCGCGGCCCCGGCCACCGTCCGTGTGCGCCGCACTACGGTGACGGTGGTCCGCCGCGGGCCGCTGCGCCGCCCCGCCGGCCGGCCCGGGGCTGCCGGTGGCACCGGTTTCGGCCAGGGGCGCAAGGCCGCCGATCGGGTCCGGGGCACCCGGAGCCCACCCCGGACGCACCCCGGCGCGCGGCCCGCCGCCGGCTCGCGGCTGGCCGGAATGATGATCGTCATCGGATGCCCGTTTCGATACGATCACCGGGCGACGCACGTGCGAGGGACCGAGGACTGGGGCAGTGGGATGCGGCAACTGATCGACGTGGTGCTGACCAAGGCCGGCCGGGTCAAGATCCGTTACGAGGCGGGCGTACTGGCCGACGACGGCGCGCAGATTTCCGTGACCGCCCCGTGGTCGGCGCCCAAGGTGCGGGACTTCGGCTTCGTGCGCTTCGAGCCGGGCGACGTGTTCGTCGAGCACTACTGGCGCGACCGCTGGTACGCCGTCAAGGAGGTCCGCGACGGCGCCGGTGTGCTCAAGGGCTGGTACTGCGACGTCACCCGCCCCGCGGAGGTCCGCCGGCCCGCCGCAGGGACGGCCGAGATCGTGGTCGACGACCTCGACCTCGACCTGTGGGTCTCGGCGGACGGCAGCGAGGTCCTGCGGCTGGACGAGGACGAGTTCGCGCAGAGCGGGCTCGCCGAGAGCGACCCGGAGGCCGCCCGCCGGGCGGTCGCGGCCCTGGACGAACTGGAGCGGCTCGCCAAGAGCGGTGCGCTGCCCGGTCTGCCGGCCTGACCGGGGGCCACCCGTGGCGGCGACTTCACCGGAGCCCGGGGGACCCGACGCGGCGGCCGTGGCGCGGGCGCTCGCCGAGGCGGACTGCGGGGAGGTGTCCGGGGACCCGGGCCGCCGGGCGCAGTACTCCGCCGACGCCTCCAACTACCGGCAGGTCCCGCTGGCCGTGGTCTTCCCCCGGGAGCGGGCGCACGTCCTCAACGCGCTGGCGGCGTGCCGGGAGCTGGGCGTGTCCGTCACCGCGCGCGGCGCGGGCACCAGCACCTCCGGCCAGGCCGTCGGCGCGGGCGTGGTGCTGGACTTCTCACGCTTCTTCAACCGGC
>NZ_JBHYVA010000167.1:0-13567 GCF_042750055.1 Streptomyces sp. NPDC059456 | reverse complement strand
CGCCCGCCCCGCCCCCCCCCCCGCGCCCCGGCCCCCGCCCCCCCCGGCGGGATCCCGGGGGGCCCCGGCCCCCACGCCGCGCCCGGGCCCCCCGCTCCACGGCGCGCTGCGCGCCGCCCGGATCAGGACGCCATGGCCTTCCTCAGCTCGGCCGCCGCGTTGCGGTAGACCGGCAGCAGGTCGAGGTCCTCGCCGGGGTAGTTGACGATCTCGACCTGCCGGGCCCCGGAGTCGGGCAGCACCGTACCGGTGGACATGTGGACGTTGTCCAGGACGAACGCCGGCTTCTTCGCGGACAGCTCCGCGAGCTGCGCCGGGGTGACGGCCTCGGGCCCGTACGTGCCCACCGGGCTCGCGCCCGCCAGCTTCGCGGCCCAGGCGGTGAAGACCTGGGTGACGACGGCGGGGCTCTTGCCACCCGGCCAGGCCGCCTGGACGTCCTTGTTCAGCTTGGCGTACTCGGTGTCGAAGCCGGTCTTCCACTGCGTGGCGGCGTCCGCCGTGCCGAAGAGGGCACCCAGCTTGTCGACCTCGGCCTTCACCTTGTCGGGGTCGTTGTCGAGGTTGACCTCGACCAGCTTCGCCTTCGAGCCGGCGGCCTCCTTGATCTTCGCGGCGTACGGCTCGAACGGCGCGTAGAGCACGAAGTCGGCCTTGGCGACGGCGGCGAGGTCCGAGGGCTTCGGATCGTAGTCGGGGGCGTGGTGCACGGACTGCGGGACGATGACCTTCACGTCCTCGGCACCGGCGGCCTTGGCGAAAGCGCCCTCCCAGCTGGTGGTCACGACCACCACGGGCTTGTCCTTCTTCGCCTCGCTGCCGCCCTTGGCCGGTGCGGGGTCGGAAGCGGTGCCGTTGCCGCACGCCGCGGTCAGCAGGAGCGCCGCGCTCAGTGCGACGAGGGCAGGGATACGGACGCGGGTGCGCGCCATGAGCTGATTCTCCGTTCGGGTATGAAATGCACGGCGAGGACGAGGGCCCCCGCCGTCAGGACGAGGACCGGGCCCGGTGGCCAGTCCAGCCACAGGGCAAGAAGGAACCCCGTCAGGTTGACGATGACGCCGATGCCGATGGCCCACAGCGTGATCGACTTCAGGGAGCTGCCCAGGCGGCGGGCCGCGAGTGCGGGCAGCAGGGTCAGGGCGTCGACCAGGAGCGCACCGGTCAGCTTGATCGCCCCGGCGACGGCGATCGCCACCAGGACGAGGAGGGCGGCGGTCAGTGCCCGCACCGGTACGCCCGAGCACTGGGCGAGCTCACGGTCGTAGAGCAGGAGGCCGATGTCGCGGCGCCGCCACCAGAACAGGCCCGGTACGGCGACGGCCAGGACGCCGAGGACGAGCAGGTCCGGTGTCGCGACCGACAGGATCGACCCCCAGAGCAGGGCGAACGCGCCGGAGGCGTTCACCCCGGTCACCGCGAGGAGCAGCAGCGCCGCGGCGATCGCCAGGCTCATCAGCAGGCCCATCGCCCCGGACAGGCCGTCCGGGGTCCGGGCGAGCGGGGCGACGCCCGCACCGGCCAGGGCACACGCGACGAGGGCGCACAGCATGGGATCGAGTCCGGTCAGCAGGCCGACGGCGATCCCGAGCAAGGCGACGTGCATCATCGCGAACCGCACCGGCATGATGTCGAGCCCGACGATGACCACCCCGATGACCGGCAGCCCGACCGCCGCGAGCAGCAGGGCGACCCCGGCGCGTTGCACGGGGACGAGCTGCAGCAGCACGCCGAGGTCGGCGGTGGCGAGGGTCACCGGCATCACCGGACCTCCCGCAGCCGGCCCGCGGCCATCTCCAGCACGCGGTCACAGCGCTCCGCCAGGGTCCGGTCGTGCGTCACCACGACCAGCGTCACCGGCAGCGACGTCAGCACGTCCGCAGCCTCCTCCTGCCCGTCGAAGTCGAGGGCGGCGGTCGGCTCGTCCGCCAGCATCACCTGCGCTCCGGCCGCGACGCAGCCGATCGCCCGGGCCAGGTACATGCGCTGCAACTGGCCGCCGGACAGGGTGTGCAGGGGCCGCCCGGTCAGTTCCGCGACGCCGAGCCGGTCCGCCGCCTCGGCGGCGTCCACGGGAGCGGTACTGCTGGCCAGCAGCTCGGAGCCGAGCAGCGGAAACCGTCCCGCCGCGGGCTTCTGCGGGATCCAGGCACACGACCGGCGCCGCCACGCCCACTCCGCGGGGGAGCCGGTACCGCGTCCGCCGACGGTGATCGACCCGGACACCTGCCGGTGAAGTCCCAGCACGGCACGCAGGAGCGTGGTCTTGCCCGACCCGTTCGTTCCGGTCAGCGCCACGCGCTCACCGGCCGCGATCTCCAGATCCACATCGGCGACCGCCACGACCCGGCCGTGCCGGCAGGCCACCTGACGCATGTGAACATCCAGCCCGCCCATCACACCCACCTCGATCCTCACCTGGTGACAGGGGCGCGAGAGGATGCCCAACCGTCGCCCACACCCCGGTAGTCGGACGGCGGACGCCCCGAGTTCCCGCGGGCCGGCGATCGGTGGGGGCCTGCTCCGCCGAGATCGTTCGCAGGCCCGCCCCTTAGGGTCGGGGGCATGACGACATCCTTTGCCGGCAGTGCCTTCGACTCGCTCCTCCTGGACGCCGTGCCCGACCAGGAGGCGTTGCGCCGGGCCTACGCGCTCCCCAGAGACGCGGCCGTGCGCAAGCAGATGACCGAACTCACCGCACAGACGCGCCGGTTGATCGGCTGCTCATCACTGGTCCTGGTCGCCAGCGCGGACTCCGAGGGCAACTGTGACGTCTCCCCGCGCGGCGGCCCCGCAGGGTTCGTCGCCGTCTTGGACTCACGGACGGTGGCGATACCGGACGCGACGGGCAACAAGCGCCTGGACACCCTGCAGAACGTCGTCGCCACCGGACGGGCCGGGCTGCTGTTCGTCATCCCGGGACGCACCACGACGCTCAGGGTGAACGGCCGGGCCTGCATTTCCACCCGCCCGGAGCTGCTGTCCCAGCTGACCGCCGTGGGCAAGCCGCCGGCCAGTGCGCTGGTGCTGGGGATCGAGGAGGTCTACCCGCACTGTCCCAAGTCGCTCCTGCGCAGTGCGGCCTGGAAACCGGAGCAGTGGCTGCCGGCGGACGCCCAGCCGACCTCGGCCGAGGTGACGCTGGCCCAGCTGCGGATGCCGGAGCTGACGATCGCCGACATCGAGCAGGCGGAGGCGGATTCGCTGAAGTACCGCTACGAGTGACGGGCCGACCGGCCTGCCCGCCGGCGCGAGCGGGCCGGCCTGCCCGCCGTCCCCGCCCCCTCCTGAACAACGGGCTGCATAACCGTTGATGCTGGCCGGCAGCAGAACTGTCTATTGGCCATCCGGACCGGCCACTTGCAGGCTTGATCACATGCGAAACGCGACGGAATCCACTGCAGACGGGCAGGCGGTCCTCAAGGCCGCCATCGCCGCCGAACGCCGCGAGCTGGCCGATCTCCTCGACGCCCTGACGGCCGACGACTGGCAGGCCCCCAGCCTGTGCGCGGGCTGGACCGTACGCGAGGTCGTCGCCCACCAGTCCATGGGCTTCCGGCTCTCCCTCCCCGCCACCCTGGGGGAACTCCTCAAGGCGCGCGGCAACCTCCACCGCATGACCGACCGGGTCGCCCGCCGGGACGCGGCCGCCCACTCCACCGCCGAACTCAGCGCCTTCCTCCGCGACCACGCCCACCACCCGTGGACCCCGCCGGTCGGCGGGCTCCCGGCAGCCCTCGGCCACGACGTGGTCCACGGCCTGGACGTCACGACCGCCCTCGGGCTCGACCGGCGCGTCCCCGAGGACCGGCTGCGCATCCTGCTCGCATCGATCCGCCCCCGAGGCCTGAAGTTCTTCGGCGTCGACCTGACCGGCGTACGGCTCTGCGCGCAGGACATGGACTGGTCCTACGGGTCCGGCGCGGATGCGGTGCACGGAGCCGCCCAGGACCTCCTCCTGCTCGCCTTCGGCCGCCGTCCGCCGCCCGGCCGTCTTCACGGCAACGCGGCCGGCCGCTTCACCGGCCGGTGACCGCAGTGCGACGTGTCCGAGTCCTCCGGGCGCTCGCCCTCTTCTCCACCGGCCTGCTGGCCGGTGCCTTCGGCTACGGCGCCGCCAACCTGGTCCCGACGTTCAACGCCGTGCCGATCGGGATGCGGCTCGACTTCCATGCCGAGCTGATGAAGACGAACGGCATCACCATGCAGGCCACGATGGCGGTCTCGGCCCTCAGCACCCTGGCCCTGGCCACCGCGGTACGCGGCCGGGTACGGGTCCTGACCGGCGCGGCGGGGCTCCTGACGGTGTCCTCCTTCCTGATCACGCGGTTCGGGAACGTCCCGATCAACGGCCGTATCAAGGAGTGGGCCGCCGGTGCGCCGCCGCCCGACCACGCGGAGGTCCTGCGCCGCTGGGAACTCTTCAACGACGCCCGCACCGCCACCGCCGTCCTCGGCTTCGCGCTGCTCATCACCCTCACGCTCCGGCGGTCATCCGGCGAACGTGGCGGGTGACGGGGCCGGTGCCCACGCATGGTGCGAGCCGGGGACGGTCGCGAACACGCTCCCCGGAGTTCGCGAGTTTGGCCGGCCTCGGGACAGCACAGGATCAGGCCATGATCCGACAGTACGCAACCGTGGCCGGAATCGTGCGTGACGAGGTGACGCTGCTGTCCGCGGCCGCCCGGGCCGGCTCCGGTCCCGGCGCAGCCGCTGCCGCAGGACTGACCCCGACGGTACGGGAGACGGTGGAGGCGATCGTCCGGGCAGTTCGAGCCGGCGACGACGCACTGATCGGCCGGCTGCTGAACCGGTTCACACAGGTGGCGGATTTCGACGCCCTCGTGCACCTGCGCACCCGGCTGGACAGCACGTTGCGCGCAACGTCGTCCCGGAGGGGTGACGTGGAGGCTGCCGGATCGTTTCAGCCAACGTGAATGATGAATTCCGTTTCTTGGGTCCGGGGTCGGGTCGCCCGGAGGGCTCCAGCCGGCCCGGTCGGGGCCTGCCGCCCGCAGCCGCGACATGTGCGTCGAGTCCGGACGTCAGGACGGTGGTGTGATGGGCAGGTCGTTCTACTGGTGTCGCTCCTGCCGCCAGCCGCTCTACGCCACGAGTTCCCTCGCGGTTGCGGCCGGCTGGGACTGGGAGATCGACCATCAGCAGCCCGGCGATTGCGCCAACGGGCACCTGATGCCCCTGACCGGCACCGCCACCGTCCCCGAAGACCTGCCCAACGCCCCACGCGTGCTGCGCATCTTCGGAGCATGAGCCCCGGCCGAGGCCTCTGCGGGGCACGCGGGGCTGCCGCCCCCACGGCGGATCTGCCGGTGGCCCCGTTCCGGCAGAGAAGCGGAGGCGGTGGAGGGAACGCCTCCGCCGTGGTCCGCCTCTCCCCGGGTGAAGGCCGCCTCCCGGCGGTTTCCACCGGCTGTCCGACAGGAGAACCGCCGTGCCGCTCGTGTTCCCTCGTACCCGCCCTCGTACTCCTGCCCGCGCATCCCGCGCCGCCGGGGTCCTGGCCGCCGTCTGCGTGGTGGTGTTGTCGGCCGGGGCCGTGGTCGGCGTCCGGGAGGGCCGCGCCCCCGGGCTCCTGCCCGAGCGCAGCTGGGGCCCCTGGACCGACGGGGGGATCGAGGGCTGGTCGACGCACGTGCGCGTCAACAGGTGGGGTGATGCGGCCGAGGCCGACATCCACTTCGGCAAGGCCGAGGACCTCACGCTGCATGCGTACGGGAAGACGGTCAGTGCGACGAGCATGATGGAGCCCACCGTCTTCACTCTCACCCCCGACGGCAGGCTCACCGCCCGCCGCCTGCCTGCGCCGTGAACGGCCGGGGGGGGGGGGGGGGGGGCGGGGGGGGGGGGGGGGGGGGCGGGGGCGGGGGGGCGGGGGGGGTGGGGGGGGGCGCGGGGGGGCGCGCGGCGGCGCCGCCCCCCCCCGGCGGGCGCTGTTCCCCGCCGGGCCCCCGCGTTCGGTGCCGGCGCGGGGGCCCCGACTGCTGCTCTAGGGTCGGGTCGGGATGTCCGGGTCCAGGTCCGGGTCCGCGGCCCTGGCCGCCGCACGGGCCAGGACCACCGGCCCGTCCGTGTCGTCCGGAGCGGTCGTGGTGGCGTTGACCGGCCCCGTCTCAGGGCTGTAGCCGAACGAGTTGCGCGGGAGTTCTACAGGCATGTCCACGTGCTGGAACCTCCGTACTGCAGGTAGCCCTTGACGGGCGTTCCGTCCGAGGCCGTGGCGTAGCCGCGGGCTTCGAGCCGGTAGGACTTCCGACCGTACCCTGCAGGGTGGTTGCACCACACCATGAAGATGGTGTCGTTGTGCTGGCCGGACGTCTCGGGGCCGACGACCGAGCCGGTTATCCGGGACCATCCGCCGTTGTTCCAGGCGAACTGGCCGTTGGTGTGCTGGACGCGGAACGATCCGGAACAGTCCTGGTTGGTGGTGCCCTGGAGGTCGCCCA
Organism: Streptomyces sp. NPDC059456; assembly: GCF_042750055.1. Classification (NCBI taxonomy): domain Bacteria; kingdom Bacillati; phylum Actinomycetota; class Actinomycetes; order Kitasatosporales; family Streptomycetaceae; genus Streptomyces; species Streptomyces sp. NPDC059456. The sequence goes on along the minus strand of NZ_JBHYVA010000167.1, from coordinate 7,103 downwards.
GGTTCCAGTCGCGCAGGCCGCCGACGTACAGCGTGCACAGCAGCGCCCCGGCCGCGCCGGGCCGGGCCGTCGCCGTCTTGCCCGTCTTGGCGGCTTCGGTGGCACGGGCGGAGTCGACGAGCTCCTTCGGGAGGTAGTTCGCGGGGTCCTTGGCCTTGGGGTCCGACAGGTCCAGGGTGCGCGACTGGTAGGTGGTCCCGGCGCCGTCGTACCCGAAGTACACGACCTTGCCGGTGGTCGGCTCGGCGGTGGCGCCCGCCGGGGAGGTGGCGGCCTGGGCGTGTGCGGACGGGGCGGGCGCGGATGCCGTTGCTCCGGTGGCGAGGGCGCCGACGAGGCCGAGCGCGATTCCCGCTGTGGCCAGCGAGGAGGTCATGCGCATGGACAGCTCCTAGTGCCGCGAGTCGCGGGTGCCTGGTGCGCCCGGTGCGGCGGCAACTGCCAACGAACGTAAGCGACTTGTGGTGCGATGCCGGTTCTGAAACGAGCCATGGCTCGAACCGTGCGCAGAGTGTCCGATTCCGGGTCGTTCGGGCGGCATCGCCCGAAGTGGAGGGAATCCGTCCTTGCCTGGCCTGGACCTGCGGCCAAGAGGCGGTCACGGGCCGCCTCCAGGGCAATCGCATCCGTGTCCCATCCCGCCGATGTGACAAGCATGTGCCAGGTACGAGGCTGAACTTGCGGATGCAAGATGCCGGAGAGGGGCGGTGCCCATGAACACGCGCACCCGGGACGGCAGCGCCGGAGACGGCCGACCGGAAGTTCTCCGGGGTCGCCCGTCATCGTGCGCGCGATCCCCCGAGAGAGACGCCTGAGAGAGAAGAGGGACAAGCACCATGGGAGAACCCGACCGCACGGACGAGCAGCTGCGCGTCCGAGGTCTCGTCGAGGCCCAGCACAAGGCCGAGCACCTCTTCGCCGAGGTCGAGGCCCGGGGCCTGGTCGCCCCGGGAGCGGGCGAGCGGGAGGTCAGCGATCGGATCAGGGACCTCGCGAACGAGATGTTCGGGACGACGAAGCACTGGCACAAGCGGATCGTCCGCTCGGGTCCGCACACGCTGTTCCCGTACAAGGAGAACCCGCCGGACCGGATCATCGGCGAGGACGACATCGCCTTCGCCGACTTCGGTCCGATCTTCGAGGAGTACGAGGCGGACTTCGGCCGCACCTTCGTCTTCGGCGAGGACCCGGCCAAGCACCGCCTGCGCGAGGACCTCGAGAAGGTCTTCGCCGCCGGCCGTGACGCCTTCCACGGCGACCCGGAGATCACCGGACGACAGCTGCACGCGGAAGTCGAACGACTCGCCGCCGCGGCAGGCTGGACCCTGGGCGGCTGGCACGCGGGCCACCTCGTGGGGGAGTTCCCCCACGAGACCATCGACGGAGCGAAGTCCGAGTCGTACGTCACCCCGGACAACGACACCCCGCTGCGCCGCACCGACCGGGCCGGCAGGCACTGCCACTGGATCCTGGAGATCCACCTCGTCGACGAGCAGCGGGGCTTCGGCGGCTTCTACGAACAGCTCCTCGACCTGGCGTAGGAGCAAGCCCAGGCGCAAGCCGTGGCCTGCCCGTCGTCCGTGGTGCGGGCGGCCCGGTCAGTAGACGTCACGGACGTAGCGCTTGTCACCGGCCATCTGCCGTATGTAGGCGGCGGCCGATTCCGCGTCCATGCCACCGTGCGCGGTGACGATGTCGTGCAGGGCCCGGTCCACGTCCTTGGCCATGCGGCCGGCGTCGCCGCAGACGTAGAAGTGGGCGCCGTCCCGGAGCCATCGCCACAACCGCGGGCCGTGCTCGCGCATCCGGTCCTGGACGTAGACCTTGTTGCGCTGGTCGCGGGAGAAGGCGACGTCGAGGCGGTCCAGGTGGCCGGAGGCGAGGAAACCCTCCAGGTCCTGCCGGTAGTAGAAGTCGGTGGCCTGGCGCTGCTCGCCGAAGAACAGCCAGTTGGGGCCGGTGTGTCCGTTGGCCAGACGGTCTTCCAGGAACCCGATGAACGGTGCGACGCCGGTACCCGGGCCGACCATGATCATGGGTGTGGCGGAGCCGGAGGGAGGGCGGAAGTGCGGCGAGCGCTGGACGAAGACCTGGACGGGGCCGTCGTCGGCGCAGTCCGCCAGGTAGGTGGAGCAGACGCCCTTGCGGTCCCGGCCCAGGTCGTTGGCGTAGCGGACAACGGACACCGTCAGGCGGACCTCGCCCGGGTGCGCGAGCGGGCTGGAGGAGATGGAGTACAGGCGTGGCTGGAGACGCTTGAGGACCGTCGCCCACTCGGCGGCGGAGGCCCGGACGGGGAAGGCGCCGATGACGTCGGCGGCCTGCCGGCCCCAGCTCCACTTGGCCAGCTCGCCCTTGTTGTCGGGGCGCAGCAGCCGCTGGAGGTCCCTGTCCCCGGTGCGGGCGCTGACGAACTTGAGCAGGTCCGGGGTGATGCGGGCGATGTCGAACCGGGTCCGCAGGGCCTCGCCGAGGGGGAGGTCGCCACCGTCGGGGAGGAGGACCTGCTCGTCGGGGTCGAGCCCGGTGAGGGCGAGCCATTCGGTGACGAGTCCGCGGCCGTTGGCCGGCCACACGCCGAGGGCGTCTCCGGCCTCGTAGGCGAGTTCGCCGCCGCGCGTGTCGAAGGCGAACTGCCGTACCTCCTTCTGTGATCCGGGCAGGCTGAGCAGCCGGTTCCCGACCAGGAGCGTCGCGAAGGGTGACGTCTTGGAGTAGCCGCCGGACGCGCCGGGACGGGGGGCGGGGGGTACGGTGACGGGCTCTGCCGCAGGAAGTGTCGGTGCACCCGCGGCGGTGACCGCCGAGGGCGTCGGGGCGGTCGCGGGCTGCGGATCGGGCGCCGTGACCAGAGCGCCGGTCACCTGGTCGAGCCACTGCCCGGCGGCTTCCTCGTAGTCGGGTTCGCAGTCGGTACGCGGATGCAGGCGGGTGGCTCCGAGCTCTGCGAGGCGTTCGTCCAGGCGGCGGCCGTGGCCGCAGAAGTCGTCGTAGCCGGAGTCGCCGAAGGCCAGTACCGCATAGCGCAGGCCGTCCAGCCGGGCGGCGTCGGGTGCGGTGAGCTCCTGCCAGAAGCCTGCGCCGTTGTCGGGGCTTTCGCCGTCGCCGAAGGTGCTGGTGACGATCAGCAGGTCGGTACCGGCGGTGAGCTGCGCAGGGGTGGCGTCGGCCATGGCGAGCAGCGTCGGGGTGTGGCCGGTCTCGGCGAGGCGGGCGGTCACGGTGGCGGCGAACTCCTCGGCGTTGCCGGTCTGCGAGGCCCACAGCACGACCAGCGGACGGGTCGGGACCGCTTCGGGGGCGCCGCCGACGGCACGGCCGGCGGGGGCGGTTGCGGGGGAGGGCGGTGCGAGCGCGGGAGCGGCGGGGACGGGTATGGCCGTACGGGAGAACATGCCGGCCAGCACGCCGTCCACCCACAACGCCGTCGCAGGGGTGAAGGGCGCGGTGGCGGGCAGCACCGGGACGCCGCCGGGCGGTGCGAGGGCGACGCCGGACAGGTAGCCGGACAGATACCTGCGCTCCGGCTCCTCCAGTACCGGTCCGGTGAGGTCGGTCAGGCCGAAGAGGGTGGTGAGGGCGGTCACGGCCGTGGCTGCGGTGTGCGGCGTGGCGGCCGGCCCGTGCGGCTCCTGCGTCGGGAGGGGCGGGGCGGTGGCCGCGGCGGCCGGCGCGCCGGCGGAGTCCTCGGGTTCCGGGGCCGCGACGACGCGCAGTGCCACGGCGCAGGCCTTGAACTCCGGTTGGAAGGAGACCGGGTCGACGGCGTCGTTGGTGACGGCGTTGAGGCTGAGGTACTCCCCGAACAGGTCGTTCCAGTGGAACGGCGCGAAGCAGTTTCCCGGGCGTACGCGGTCGGTGACGACGGCGGGCAGGACGGCGCGGCCGCGGCGGGAGGCGACCTCGATGTGGTCCCCGTCCCGGGCGTTCATGGCGGCGGCGTCGTCGGGGTGCAGTTCGACGAACGGGCCGGGGTTGAGCTTGTTGAGCTTGGCGACCTTGCCGGTCTTGGTGAGGGTGTGCCACTGGTGTTGCAGGCGGCCGGTGTTGAGGACGAACGGGTAGTCGTCGTCGGGGAGTTCGGAAGCCGGCAGGTGGGGGCGTGCGAAGAACCGGGCGCGGCCGGTGGCGGTGGGGAACGCCAGCCGGGGGCGGGTCCCGTCCGCGCGTTCCAGGAGGGTCTGGCTGACGCCGTCGTTGAGGTAGCGGATCGGGTTGCGGTCGGCGCCGTCCTCGGCCGGGGCCGGCCACTGCACCGGGGCCTCGCGCAGGCGCCGGTAGCTGACGCCGCGCAGGTCCCAGCCGGTCTTCGGGTTCCAGGCCTGCTTGAGCTCTTCGAAGACGTCCTCGGCGCTCGCGTAGCCGAAGGCCTCGGCGAAGCCCATCTCGCAGGCGACGCGGGCGATCAGCTGCCAGTCGGGCAGTGCCTGGCCGGGCGGGTCGACGACGCCCTGGACGAGGGTGAGGTTCCGCTCCGAGTTGATCATGACGCCGTCGGACTCCGCCCACAGGGTGGCGGGCAGTACGACGTCGGCGTAGGCGTTCGTCTCGGTCTCCGCGAACACGTCCTGCGTGATGACGAGCTCCGCCGCCTCCAGACCGGCGATGACCGACTTGCGGTTGGCGACCGAGGCGACCGGGTTGGTGCAGATGATCCAGCACGCCTTGATGTCCCCGGCGGCCATCTGCTCGAACATCTCCACGGTCCCGCGTCCCACCTCGGTGCGCAGGGTGCCGGATCCGATGCCCCACAGGTCTTCGATGAACGCGCGCTCCTCGGCCACCAGAACCGAGCGCTGGCCCGGCAGGCCCGGGCCCATGTACCCCATCTCGCGGCCGCCCATCGCGTTGGGCTGCCCGGTCAGCGAGAACGGTCCGGAGCCGGGGCGGCAGATCGCCCCGGTGGCGAGGTGCAGGTTGACCAGCGCGTTGGTGTTCCACGTCCCGTGCGTGGACTGGTTGAGCCCCATCGTCCAGCAGCTCATCCACTCGCCCGCCTCGCCGATCCATCGGGCGGCCTGCCGGATGTCCGCCTCCGGTATCCCGGTGATCTCCGCGACCTTCGCCGGCGGGTAGTCCGCCAGGAAGGCGGGCATGTCCTCCCAGCCGTCGGTGAACTCGGCGACGAACGCCTCGTCGGTGTGCCCGTCCTCCACCAACAGGTGCAGCAGACCGTTGAGCAGCGCCAGGTCGGTTCCCGGCTTGACCTGCAGGAACAGGTCCGCCTTGTCGGCGGTGGCGGTGCGGCGCGGGTCGACGACGATGAGCTTCGCGCCGGCCGACTTCACCCGGTCCATCATCCGCAGGAACAGGATCGGATGGCAGTCGGCCATGTTCGCGCCGATGACGAAGAAGGCGTCGGCCCGGTCGAAGTCCTGGTAGGAGCCGGGCGGACCGTCCGCGCCCAGCGACAGCTTGTAGCCGGAGCCGGCACTGGCCATGCACAGACGGGAGTTGGACTCGATCCGGCTGGTCCGTACGAAGCCCTTCGCGAGCTTGTTGGCCAGGTACTGCGCCTCGAGCGACATCTGTCCGGAGACGTAGAAGGACAGGGCGTCGGGGCCGTGCTCGTCGAGGATGGCGCGCAGGCGGCCGGCGACCGCCGTGATCGCCGCGTCCACGTCCGCTTCCCTGGGCTCGGCGCCGCGCTCGGAGCGGACCAGCGCCTTGGTCGCCCTGCCTGCGGCGGCCATCATGTCGGCGCTGGTCGAGCCCTTCGTGCAGAGCCGCCCGAAGTTCGTCGGGTGGTTCTTGTCCCCGGAGGCCTTCTGCACGGTGCGTCGGCCGGTGACAGGATCCCGGCCGATGCCGAGCACGATGCCGCAGCCGACGCCGCAGTACGAGCAGACCGTCCGGACGCTCCCCGTATCCGAGCCTGGCGTCTTCGTCACCGCGGCTCCCTCCCCCCAGGGTCCCAGTCCTCGCCCTCCGCATGCCGGGTGAGCTGCGACGGGAGTGGGGTGTCCCCACCTCGACGACCGTAGGAAGAGCGCATTACCAAGCGATCACGCCCTGCGGTCGCACTGTGTAAACCGACCCGCACACCACTCCCTGCCACGATGTGAGCGGCAAGGGCGCGGCCCGGTGCCGGTACGGACCGCGGCGGCTAGGCGATGGCCGGATCCGCCCGGGCCAGCAGGGCGATCTCGGCCGCCACTGCCTCCGGGTCGGCCGGGACGGTGACGTGGGCGACGTCGTCCAGACCGGGGTAGGCGCCGACGCGCACCGCCCGCTCCGCGTTCCGCAGCAGTTCGAGGTCATTGACGTCGTTGCCGAACGCCACGTACTCACCGATCCCCAGCGACGTCAGTGCTTCCCACTTGGTCGTCGAACCAGGCGCGAAGTCGATGATCGACTCGTCGAGGTGGTGGTTTGCCGTCACTCCGAGCCCACGCCCGGCCTCGGCGAGTGCTGCCATGTCCGATGCACCGACGACCAGGAACTTCACGACTTCCGGAAGCTCTGCCAGAGCCACCCGGCACGCGAGGTTGCCCTGGTCGACACGGCTCCGGATCGGGTGGTCCGAAGGTCCGGTGTAGGCGTAGTCCCAGGGACCGTCCGCAAGATAGGTCGCCTGGTACCGCTCGACTGCCTCCATCAGCGCTCCGAGCGTGTCGGGATCAAACGCGGCGCGGGCCCGGACCTGACCGTCGATCGAGACGAGGCTCCCGTTTCCACCGATCAACGTGGCGGAGGAGAAGGCACCGTCGAGTACGGGCAGGAGGTCTCGAACAGGCCGGGCGGACGCGAAAACCAGGCGATGGCCGACGCGTTCACACGCGACGAGTGCTGCGAGGATGCGGTCGTCGATCGTTCGCCCGTCAAAGCAGAGCGTGCCGTCGATGTCGAAGACCGCGGTGCGGGCGCTGAGACTGATCATCATCGGATCGTATCCGCCCGGCCGGCGGCGGAGGGATCCGCGCCGGCGGCAAGGCCGTGTCCGGAAACCGGCCGGAGGTGGGGGAACCGGGTGACTTTGCCCGCGGGTGTCCGCGAGCCTCTCGGTCGGCACGGTTGCCCGCGCGGCGTCGCGCGGTAGCGTGCCGGTGGCCGGTGGCCGGTGGCCGGTGGCCGGTGGCCGGTGGCCGGTGGCCGGTGGCCGG
>NZ_JBHYVA010000166.1:0-13753 GCF_042750055.1 Streptomyces sp. NPDC059456 | reverse complement strand
GGGGGGGGTCTACGCGGCCCGGCGCGCCCGGGCCCGCGCCAGCGCCCGGGGGTGGGGGCGGGGGCCCCGGCGGGGGGGGTCCCCCCCGCACACCGGTCCCCGTCCGGCGTGCCGTGGGCGCCGCACCGGCCCACGGGCTCGCCGCACCGGATCACCGGCCCGCCGCCGCACCGGCCTGCCGGCCCGCCGCACCGTCCCGCCGCCGGCGTGCGGCGGTCCCGCGGATCGGGCGGCCCGTACCGGATGATCGGCCGGACACGGGGGGCGGACCCGTGCACGGGCCCACGAGCGACGGAGAGAGCCGATGCGACAGCGGACCGCCCGCCTGACCGCCGCCCTGGTGGCGACCGTACTGGCCGCGGTGCCCGGGTGCGGCCGCCCGGCCGCCGTCCGCGGGACGCCGGCCCCGTCGGCCTCGGCTTCCGTTTCCCCCTCCGGGCCCACCGGCCGGGCGCCCCGGGACTTCGCCGGCCGGATCGACATCGGCGGCGGCCGGAACCTCTGGCTGAGCTGCAAGGGGAGCGGCAGCCCCACGGTCGTCCTGGAGTCCGGGCTGCACGACTCGTCCGACACCTGGGCCTTCACCGAGACCCGGCCGCCCGTCCCGAAGGCGCCGGCGGTGTTCCAGGGCGTCGCGGCCTTCGCCCGGGTGTGCACGTACGACCGGCCCGGGACCATCCGCTACACGAACCCGCCGGCGCTCACCACCCGCAGTACGCCCGTGACCGGCACGCGTTCCCTCACCGCCATGGCCGCGGACCTCCACAAGCTGCTGACGGCGGCCCACGTGCCCGGCCCCTACCTGCTCGTCGGCCACTCCTTCGGCGGGATGATCACCCGGCTGTACGCCCAGCAGCATCCGGACCGCACCGCCGGACTCGTCTTCGTCGACGCGTTCGGCACGAACGCGAAACCCTACTTCGGCGCGCAGTGGCCCGCGTACCTGAAGCTGCTGGGCAGCCCCGGCACGCCCTTCGACGCGGACCCGGCCTTCGAGAGGGCCGACGTCGACGGAGCGGCCGCCGCGGTGAAGGCGGCGAAGCCCCTTCCGAAGGTCCCGATGGCCGTGCTCAGCAAGACGGAGCCCTTCGCGGCCCCGGCGGGGAGCCCCAAGGCCGTCCTCGCACCGCTGGAGCGCGCCTGGCCCGAGGTCCAGCGGGCCCTGGTGGAGCTGGGGAACCAGACCCCGCACCTGCTGGCCACCGGAAGCGACCACTACGTCCAGCTGCACGACCCGGACCTGACGATCGCCGCGATCCGGCTGGTCGCGGACCGGAGCCCCGCCGGACGGGCCCGAGCCGGACGGTGAGCGTCCGCCCGCCGCTCACGCTCACACCCGCCTCCAGCGGGGCGGGCGTGACGGGGAGACGGGCTCGGGTTCCGGGCCGCGCAGGTGCAGGTTGCGGACCGTGGCCGCGGTCTCGCGTTCGAAGTGCTCCCAGGAGATGAGCCGTCGCCAGGTGGGGTCCGGCCGGCCCGGCACGGTGGCACCCCGGTCCGCCCACTCCCGGGCGAGCTGCTCGAACAGCGGGGCGGTCCCGGCCGCGTGGGTCGCCTGCCGGGGGACGTAGAGGGGGCGGTCGCCGTCATCCGCAGCCCGGTGCCGCGCCGTGGTGGTGAGCGTGGAGCGCGTCGTCGTCATGCCCGGGCAAACGATTTCCCGGGCGGCGGGGACACGCACGGACCGCACACGGGGCCGGCGGGTGCCGCAGTCCGGGCGATGCGCCGAGGCGGGGCCCGGTCACCGGCCGGCGGTTCCGGGGCCCGCCCGTCACTCCTCCTGGTAGGAATGACGCTGCTCCTTCCAGGGGTCGGCGATGTTGTGGTAGCCGCGCTCCTCCCAGAAGCCGCGCCGGTCGGCCGTCATGTACTCGATGGCCCGCAGCCATTTGGGCCCCTTGTAGCCGTAGAGGTGCGGGACCACCAGGCGCAGGGGGAACCCGTGCTCGACGGTGAGGGGTTCGCCGCCGTGGTGGGTGGCGAGCAGGGTCCGGTCGCGAGCGAAGTCCGCGAGGCGGAGGTTCGCGCTGTACCCGTACTCCGCCCAGGCCATCACGTGCGTGACCTCGGGGGCCGGGGGAGCGAGCTCCAGGAGGGTTCGGGCGCCGACCCCGAAGAACTCGTGGTCCGTCGAGGTCGTGCCCGACGCGCAGTGCAGGTCGGTCTCGACGGTGATGCAGGGCAGTGCCGAGACCTCGTCGAACGACCAGGTGTACTTGTCGCCGGAGGCGGTGGCGCCGAAGACCTGGAGGGACCACCGCTCGGGACGGAACTTCGGGACCGGGCCGTAGTGGGAGACGGGCCAGCCCTTGGCGAGTCGCTGCCCGGGGGGCAGGGGTGCGGATCCCACGAGGTCGTCGTCCTGTTCGGTAGCCGGCGGAAACGGCGACGGGGGTCATCGCCAGGGGAGATCTTGCCAGCCCGCCGCCGGCATCGGGACGAGGCACCCGGACCGCACCCGGACGTGCTCCACCGCCCCCGGCGGCACGGTGGCACACCCCTGCGGAACCGGCCGAACGGGCGGACGCGTGCCCCCTGAAATCGACCGGTGCTTCCCCGCGTCACCGACGCTCTGCAATGCCGCCGATTTCCTTCGAAAGAAGCCCCGTGGGAATCCGGACATTGTCGTGACGGAACCCGCGGGACGTCCGCGGTGTTTCGGCCCGGCGGGCCGGAACACCGCGGACGTTGGCCGAGGAAGAACTCGACCGATTTGGCAGTGCGTTCCTCTTGTCTCATCATGTGAACAGACATCAGGTTGAGCCGCGCTCGTCAACTGTGTGCACCGTACGCATGGTTGACGGATCAACGGACGAGAGTGGTGTGAGTTCCACCACTCCCCGCCGCCTCGCCTGCATCCCGTCTATTTCAACTTTCATCTTTCGAGGTAAAGGCAGCATGCCCGTCCAGCAGTTTTCAGACCTCGTGCGTTTCGCCCGCGACCGTTCCCCTTTCTATGCCGACCTCTACGCGGACCTGCCACCGCACGTGAGCCGGATCACCGACGTTCCCGTCGTGGACCAGAACGAGTTCTGGGCCGCCAACACCCTGCACGACAACCGCGTCCTGACCGCGCCCCTCGGGGAAGCCGTCGTGTTCAAAACGGGTGGCACCACCGGCACCCCGCGGTTTTCCTGCTACACCCGCGAGGAATGGCGGGAGTTCGTCACCGCTTTCGGTTCCGGGATGGTCGACGCGGGTCTGCGCCCCGGCCACCGCGTCGCCGACCTCTTCTACGCCGGTGAGCTCTACGCCAGTTTCCTGTTCGTCCTGGACTCGCTCGCCCACGCCCCCGTCGCCAACGTCCGGCTGCCCATAGGCGGCGGCGCCCCGCCGGCCCCGACCGTGGCGACGCTGGAGGACTTCGACGCCGACGTCGTCGCCGGCACCCCGACCACACTGTGCCGACTGGCCGAACACCTGACCTCCACGGGCCGCCAACTGCCCGGCGTCGAGTTCCTCTTCTTCGGCGGCGAGGCCCTCTTCGCCGATCAGCGCCGCCTCCTGGCGGCCGCCTTCCCGCAGGCCACGCCCCGCTCGCTCGGCTACGCCAGCGTCGACGGCGGCCTGCTCGGCAGGCCGGTGCCCGGGCCCGACCCGCGCACGCACCGCCCGTTCGACCCGCACACCGTCGTCGAGATCCTCGACGAGACCACCGGCGAGCCGGTCCGTGAGCCCGGCCGCCCCGGACGGGTCGTCGTCACCCAGCTCTTCCGCAGCCTCATGCCCGTCATCCGCTACCCCGCCGGCGACCGCGCGGAGTGGACCGACACCGAGGGCGGCCAGTTCCGCATCCTGGGCCGCGCCGAGGAAGGCGTACGCGTCGGCCCCGTCTCGCTGTACTGGCAGGACGCCACGGACGCCGTCGCCGAAGCGGACACCGAGGGCCGCGTCACGGGCATGCAGCTCGTCGTCCGCCGCTGGGAGGGCCGCGACGGCCTCGTCCTGCGCCTGGCCACCGCTCCCGGACAGGACCCGGCCGTCCTGGACGTCTTCGCCAAGGAGATCGTCACCGGCCTGAACGCCGCCCGGCCGCTCTACCCCGAGAGCGTGGCCGCCGGATTCGTCCACCCGCTGGGCGTCGAATGGGCCCGCCACCGCGACCTGGCGGTCAACCCCCGCTCCGGCAAGCTCGTCCGCGTCATCGACGAGAGGCCGACCGCATGACCGCGCCCACCGCGGCCGCCGGAAGCCGGCCGCCCCTCGTCCTGCGCAACCGCACCTTCGCCGCCGTATGGCTGGGCCAGGTCTTCACCCAGGCCGCCGTGCGCATGTTCCAGGTGGGCATCTCCTGGTGGCTCGTCAGCGACGCCGCCTCCGGTGCCGGCGGCTTCGCGGCCGGGCTGTTCATGGCCGTCAGCACCCTGCCCGCCGTGGTCCTCGCCCCGCTCGTCGCCCATGCCATCGCCCGCTTCGCGCACCGCTCGCTGCTGCGCACGGCTGCCGGGGGCGCAGGGGCGGCCGCCGCCGCACTGGCCGTCTGGGCCGGCGCGAGCGACCTGCCCGTCGCCGCGGCCTACGCCGCCGCCCTCGCCCTGGCGACCTGCCAGGCCTTCTTCGACCCGTGCCTGACCACCTCGGTGCCCGAGCTCGTGGACGACGAGGACATCGAGGCCGCGACCGGCTTCGAGCTGTCCACCCAGTCCCTCGCGAGCCTCGGCGGCGCCCTGCTCGGCGCCCTCGTCGTGGACGCGGCCGGGGTGGCCGGCCTCGCCGCGGGCTGCGCCGCCGCCTACGCCACCGCCGCCCTGCTCATCACGGCCGCACGCTTCCGCACCGCGGCTCCCGCTCCCGGCCCCGCCCCGGACGCCGCCGACGCGGGGGCCGCGGAGGCCGCCGACGACGCCGCCGACGACGCCGGCCAGGCCGTGGCGCAGCCCCCGGCGCCGCGCCGGAACCTGCGCCGGATCCTGGGCTCGCTGCCGTACGTCCGCGGCATCCTGCTCTGCTTCACCGCGGCCAACCTCTTCACCACGGCCGTCTTCGTCGTCATGCCGCTGTACACCGCCTCGGTGCTGCACGGCGACGGCGCCACCGTCGCCCTCCTGGAGGCCTCGCTCGGCGCGGGCACGCTCGTCGGCTCCTTCACCGGCGCACGGGTACCCGGCCGGCCCGCCGTCGTGGGCACCGCCTGCCTGGGCACGATGGCCGCGGCCCTCGCCGTACCCGGCCTGATCGCCGCCCGGCCCGTCATCGCCGGGGCCCTGCTCGTCACCGGCTGGTGCGTCGGGGTGATCGGGGTCCGTTTCGTCGCCCTGTTCCAGCGGCTCGTACCGGCCGCCGACAAGCCCGCGTTCTTCGCCGTCATGCAGGCCGTCCTCGGTGCGACCTTCCCCGTCGCCTCGCTGCTCTTCGGCTTCCTCGGCGACCACCTCTGCGCCCAGACGCTGTGCCTGGTCCAGGCGGCCGGACTCGTGCCCGCCGCCCTCGCCCTGGCCCTGCTGCCCGGACACGCCGACCCGGCGGCCGGACCCGGGAGCGGCGCCGCCGGGCAGGACTGCGGACACGTTCCCGCCGCCGGGGCCCCCTCCGGGCCCGCGCCGGCGCCGACCGCCGCAGGAGGCCCGCGATGACCGCCACGATCGAGCAGGCCACCGCGGCCGACATCGCCGATCTCCGCCAGCTCTACTACGCCGTCTACGGCCCGCACTACCCCACGGCCCTCGGCACCGACCCCGCCGAGATGTCCCGGCTCATCCGGGACCCGCACACCCTCTGGCTCGTCGCCCGCTGCGCCCGTACCGGCGCCCTCGCCGGATCGGCGGCCGTCCACAGCGAACCCGGCAGCCGCATCGGCCGCCTCGAAGGGCTCGCCGTCCACCCCGACCAGCGCGGATCCGGGCTGGCCGGACAGCTGACCGAGGCCGTCTGCGCCGGCACGCTCGACGCGGGGACCCTCGACTCGGTGTACGCCACCGTCCGCACGGTCAGCGCCGGACCCCAGCGGGTCGTGGCCCGCAACGGCTTCCGCCCCCTCGGCATCCTGCCCAACGCCGTGGATCTCAGCAGCCGCGAAAGCCTCGCACTCTACGCGCGTCACTCGCCCGGAGTCCTGGACCGCCGGGTACCCGTCGCCGAGGTGCCCGCCTCCCTGATGCCGCTCCTGCGCACCGCCGAGGCCAGCCTGGGCATCAGCTACGCGGAGGTCCGGCCCACCCCGCCGGTGCCGGCGCCCGCCGGGGCCGCCGCGCGGCCGCTGGAGATGATCGAGGCGCCGGCCTTCGTCCGCCGCCGCTTCCACGAACACTTCCCCGACACCGGCCGCTGGTTCTACCCGCTGCACACCCCCAACGTCCTGCTGACCCCCGACGACGGCGGCTTCGAGGTGTACGCCTACCTCAACCGCACCGGCGGCTACTGCGCCCTGGTCGCCGCCCACCCCGACCCGGTGGCCGCCGCGGGCTGGCTGGAGCCGGTGACCCGGACCCTGACCCGCGCCGGCGCCGGCTACGTCGAGGCGCTCGTACCCCTGGAACACCACGCCGCGCTCTCCGCGTTCGCCGCCCAGGGCTTCATCGCCGGGGCCCTGTACCCGGCCATGCGCCGGGACGGGGACGGCTTCCACGACTACGTGGTGATGTCCCGCACCGCCGAGCACATCGATTTCCGCGGCCTGGTCGTCGACCCGCCGCTGCGGCCCTTCCTCGATTCCTATGTGTCGGCCTGGGCGTCGACTCATCTGCCCGCACGTGAGGTTGCTTCATGACCCCTTCCACGACTCCGTCCACGTCCCCGTCCACGTCCCCTTCCGCGGCCCCTCCGGCGGCCCCCTCGAAACCCCATCTCGCCCCCGTCGACGTCCCGGACGCCGCGGCCCTCGCCCACGTGCAGCAGCTCTGCGACCTGACCTCGCCCTACAGCTGCGGCCCCGCCGAGGAGGAGCTGTTCGCCGCCGCCATGGCCGAGACCAACACCTGGCACCGCGACCGCTCCCCGTTCTTCCGCAGCCTGTACGACGCCGACCGGCCGGACACCCCGTACCGGGCGCCCCTGGTGCACGCGAACTTCTTCAAGCGCCACGAGGTCCTGTCCATCCCCGCGGACGAGGTGCACCTCCACCTGACCTCCTCCGGCACCACCGGGCAGAAGTCGCAGATGTTCTTCGACACGTGGACGATCAAGTCCGCCCAGCGCATGGTCGCCCGCATCTTCGACCACAACGGCTGGATCACCCCCGAGCAGCCGGTCAACTACCTGCTCTACAGCTACGAGCCCGCCCGCGACCTGAACCTCGGCACCTCGTTCACCGACAACTACCTGTGCGACTTCGCGCCGGCCCGGCAGGTCGAGTACGCCCTGCGCAACACCGGCAACGGGCACGAGTTCGACCCCTTCGGATGCGTCGCCGCACTGCGCCGCTTCGCCGAGGACGACGTACCCGTCCGCATCCTCGGCTTCCCGGCCTTCCTCTGGTTCACCCTGGAGCGGATGCGGGCCATGGGGCTGCCCCCGCTGGAGCTGCCGGAAGGGTCCCTGATCATCCTGGGCGGCGGCTGGAAGGGCCACACCGACCGGCAGATCGGCAAGCACGAGCTGTACGCGCGCGTCACCGAGCAGCTGGGCGTCCCCTCGGAACGGATCCGCGACACCTTCGGCTCGGTCGAGCACTGCATCCCGTACATCGAGTGCTCGCACCACAACCTCCACGCGCCCGTCTGGTCCCGCGTCTTCATCCGCTCCACCCGCACCCTCGAACCCCTGCCGTACGGCGAACGCGGCTACCTGCACCTGGTGTCCCCGTACATCACCTCCGTACCGGCCCAGAGCGTCGTCATGGGGGACCTCGCCTCCCTCCACCCGGGCGAGGAGTGCGGCTGCGAGCTCGCCACCCCGTGGTTCACCATCCACGGCCGCGCCGGCGTCAGCCGCAACCGCAGCTGTGCCGTGGCCGCCGCCGAACTGATGAAGGGAATGTCATGACCGACACCATCAACCACCACTACTGGCAGGGCACCTTCATCGCGGACGACGAGGCCGCCCGCCGCCTGGCCGGTCTGCCCGCCGCCGTCGGTGCCGCCCTCGCCGCGCCGCTGGACACCGAGACCGTCCTGGCCGCCTGCGACGCGCTCTCCCGCGCCCTGCGCGATCCCGGCCACCCCGTACGGGAGCGGCTGGCCCCGCACCTGCCCGCGGCCGGTGACGGGACCGGTGACGGGACCGGCGGCGCCGCGGGTGACGCGGACACCGGGGAACTCCTCGCCGAACTCGCCGACTTCCTCGGCCGCAGCGCCCTCACCCGCAAGCTCCGCCGCGAACTCGGCGGCACCGCACCGCAGCGGCTGAACCGCCCCGACGCCAAGGAGACGGTGTACGAGGCCTGGGCGCCCGTCGGCCTCGTCGCCCACATAGCCCCCGGCAACGCCGCCACCGTCGCCCCCCTCAGCCTGATCGAGGGACTCCTCGCCGGAAACGTCAACGTCCTCAAGACCAGCAGCTCCGACACCCTCCTCGCCCAGCACCTCCTCGCCGAACTCGCCGCGCAGGACCCGACCGGCGCCATCGCCGAGCGGATCATCGTGCTGCGCTTCCCCTCCTCCCGCCAGGAGTGGCTGCGCCTGATGTGCGCCCCCGCCGACGCCGTCGCGGTCTGGGGCGGCGAGGCGGCCGTCGAAGGGGTCGCCGCCCACGTCCCGGCCGGCTGCCGCCTCGTGGAGTGGGGCCACAAGATCTCCTTCGCCTACCTCACCCGGGACGCCTGGGCGGACCCGGCGACGCTGGACGCCCTGGCGCGTGACGTCTGCCTCTTCGAGCAGCAGGCCTGCTCCAGCCCCCAGGTCGTCTACCTCGACACCGACGCCGCGGACACCGACGCCCTGCACGCGTTCGCCGAGCGCCTCGCCGCGGCCCTGGCCGCACGGCCGGCGCCCGCCGAGCCCGGCCTCGACCCGGCCGAGTACGCCGAACTGACCACCACCGAGCACCTCGCCCGGCTGGAGGAGCACCTGGGCCTCACCCGCGTCCTGGCCGCCCCCGACGGCACCTGGCGCGTCATGGCCGACAGCCGCCCGGCCCTCACCGCCTCACCCCTGCACCGCAGCGTCTGGGTCAAACCGCTGCCCCGCAAGGACCTCATGGCCACGCTGCGCCCCATGCGCCGCTACCTCCAGACCGCGGGCATCGCGGGCAGCCGCACCGACACCGCCGAGCTGGCCACCCTGGTCCTGGCCGCCGGGGCCACCCGGGTCACCCCCGTCGGCGCCATGACGGCGGGCTACGCCGGCGAACCGCACGACGGCGTCTACGCCCTCCAGCGCTACAGCCGCCGCGTCGCCGTCCAGGCCGACGAGCGGTTCACCGCCACCGCCTGCCTCGACGACCTCGCCCGCCCGGCCGTCTTCCCGCCGGCCTCCGGTCCGCTGCTGGACAAGGCCGCCGTCCAGGACCTCAACCGCGGCGTCGACCGGGCGGACGCCGAGCTGTACTTCCGCAGCGGGGGCAGCACCGGTACGCCCGCCCTGTCCCTGTTCACGTACGAGGACTACGACACGCAGATGCACGCCGCGGCCCGCGGCCTGCTCGCCGCCGGATACGACCCGGCCCGCGACCGCACCGCCAACCTCTTCTACTGCGGAGGCATGTACGGCGGGTTCATCAGCTTCTTCTCCATCCTGGAGCGCCTCGGCGGAGTCCAGATGCCGATGGCCGCGGGCTCCGACCACCGCGCCACCGCGGAGATGATCGTCGCGTACGAGGTCGACACCCTCTTCGGCATGCCCTCCTACCTCTGGCAGCTGCTGCACGAGGAAGCGGATCTCCTGCGCTCCTACGGGGGCCTGCGCAAGATCTACTACGGCGGCGAGCACTTCACCGAGGAGCAGCGCCGCACCCTCACCGAGACGTTCGGCATCGAGGTCGTCCACTCCGTCACCTACGGCAGCACCGACCTG
The DNA here is from genome assembly GCF_042750055.1 of Streptomyces sp. NPDC059456. NCBI lineage: Bacteria > Bacillati > Actinomycetota > Actinomycetes > Kitasatosporales > Streptomycetaceae > Streptomyces > Streptomyces sp. NPDC059456. Next base: position 3,866 of record NZ_JBHYVA010000166.1, on the reverse strand, counting down.
GGCCCCCTCGGCTACCAGTGCACGCACGGCACGGGCAGCGTCCACCACCTCCACGCCGACCTGCACACCCTGGAGATCGTCGACGTCGACGAGGACCGGCCGGTGGCGCCGGGGGAGACCGGCCGGCTCGTCTTCACGACCCGTGCGCGGCGCGGCCAGCACCTCGACCGGTACGTCATCGGCGACCTCGGCCGCGCCCTGCCCGGCCGCTGCCCCTGCGGCAGCCACGCCCCGCGCTTCGAACTGCTGGGGCGCCTCGGCGAGGTGATGCGGGTGGCGACGTACTTCCTCAACTACCGGCGCTTCGTGGCCATCGCGGGGGAGCGGCTGGAATACGGCGGTGAACTCCAGGCCGTCCTGACCGCCGGGGCCGCGCGCGAGGGCCTCAGCCTGCGGATGGAGAGCGCCCACGCCCCGGATCCGGCCAGGGCGCGCGAGGCCTTCCTGGCCGGATACCCCGAAGTCCGGTCGGCGGTGGCGGAGAACCTGCTCGACTTCACGGTCGAGGTGGTCGACGGAGCGCGCCTGACCCGCACGGCCACCAGCGGGAAGCTGCTGGCGGTGGTCGACCGGCGGCGGTAGCCGCGATCCGGCCCGGGCCCGTGCCCGCGCGGGCGGATCTTAGACGGGGGAGGGGAGGTTTTGCGTCAGATCTCCCATTCTCCGCACGCCGTCCCGCGCGCTCAGTAGCGTCAGCCCCACCAGTGGACCGGTGCAGCGGAAGCGGGCGCCGGCCGTGAACGCGGAGATGAGGAGCGGGCGCCGATGGCGAATGTGGAAGTCTCGTTGAAGGAGACGATGACCTCGATCGAGGGCACCCTCGGGGTGGCCCTGGTCGACTACACCAGCGGAATGGCCCTGGGGGCACTCGGGGGCGGCAAGGACCTCGACCTGGCGGTCGCCGCCGCGGGAAACACCGATGTGATCCGGGCCAAGGTCCGCACCATGGAAATGCTCGGACTGGACGACGATATCGAGGACCTGCTCATCACCCTCGGGACCCAGTACCACCTGATCCGGCTGCTGAAAGGCAGGGGGACCAACGGGCTGTTCCTGTACGTCGTGCTGAACAAGGCGAACTCCAATCTGGCCATGGCCCGGCACCAGCTCAAGCGCATCGAATCCGAGCTGGAGATCTAGCGATCGCCGCTCCCCGGGCCCACGCATGCCCACGAATTGAAGAACTCTTCAATCCGGCACATCCGAAATTGGTCAAGCCAGGGCGCGCGTGGGCCCGCCGGACGCGATGATGGGTGCAGGCGGGCGGCCAACTCACCGGCCCCGGGCCGCACATACGGGTCGAAGCAACGGCGGGAGAGTTCGTGGGCAAGCAGGTACCCCTGTACCAGGCGAAAGCCGAGTTCTTCCGCATGCTGGGACACCCCGTCCGGATCCGCGTTCTGGAACTCCTCCAGAACGGGCCGAGGCCCGTACGCGAACTCCTCGCCGAGATCGACATCGAACCGTCCAACCTGTCCCAGCAACTGGCGGTCCTGCGCCGCTCCGGAATCGTCGTCTCCACGCGTGACGGCGCGACCGTCAACTACGCCCTCGCCGGAGGAGACGTCGCCGAACTCCTGCGCGCGGCCCGCCGCATCCTCACCGAGCTGCTGGCGGGCCAGAGCGAACTCCTCGCCGAACTGCGGCAGGTGGAACCCCGCACCGGCCGTGCGGAGACCGGTGCGGAAACCGGCGCGGGCACGGGCGCGGGCACCGGTGCGGGGGCCGGGCGCTGAGCCTTGCCGCGTCAGCCGAGCGCGTCGAGGAGTTCGCGTTCGCGCCCGGCACTGAGGCCGGCCCGCCGTTCCCGGTCCAGGCCCTGCGCCCGCTCCCACGCCAGCGTGTCGGCCAGCAGCTCCGACCGCGGCCGGTGCCGCAGTCCCGCGGCGCGCGCCGCGGACCCGTCGCGGGCCGACCACCCTTCCCAGCCCGCCTCGGCCAGCCACATCGGCAGCGATTCGGCCCCCATGAACTGGCCCACGCCGTTCGTGACCAGCCACTGGGACCCGGCGTCGACCACCGGACCGGTGTGGCCGCCCGTCGCGCGGGACAGCTCGATCCATTCCCGGAACGGGACGACCGGACCGACGGCGTCGTAGGTACCCGTGCACCGCCGCTCCGCGGCGTCGAGCAGCCAGGCGGAGAGGTCGCGTACGTCGACGACCTGGGTCGGCGCCGCCGGTACGGCGGGAACCAGCATCGGCCCGTGCGGATCGCGCGCGGCGCGGGCCGCCCAGTAGCCGGAGCGGTCGCTGTGATCCCCGGGGCCGCCGATGAGGCCGGCGCGCGCGATGAGCAGGCGCTCGCCGAGCGCGGCCGCCGACGCCTGCTCGCAGGCCACCTTGGCCTCGCCGTACTCTTCGCGGTCGACGCTGCTCCGGTCCGTCGGAGGAAGGAGCCCGGCGGACTCGTCCGCACCCTCCGCGGCGTGGGAGGCGTAGGCGCTGACCGAGGAGACGTACGTCCAGTGCCGGGCCCTGCCGCCCAGCGCGTCGAGCGCGCCGCGGACGAAGCCCGGCTGCCACGACACCTCGACGACCGCGTCCCAGTCGCGGTCGAGCAGCGGCCCGTACGCCGCGGGGTCCTGCCGGTCGGCCGCCACCAGCCGTGCCCCGTCGGCGACTTCGCCGCTCTCCCCGCGGGCCAGGCACGTCACCCGATGGCCGCGCGCGACCGCCTGCCGGGACAGCTCCCGGCCCAGCCATGCCGTTCCGCCCAATACCAAGATCTCCATACCGGCACCCAAGCACCTGGGCCCTCGAACATCCAGCCGGATTCGCGGACGGCGGACGGCGGACGGCGGACGGTGGACGCGAACGGGCCGCGGCCCGGGGATACCGGCGGGCCGACCGGTCGGTGGCTAGCCTGGGCCGCATGAACCGCTCCGCTGATCCCGGCCCCGCCCCCGACCGGTACACCGTCGTCCTGCGTCCGGGGCTCACCGAACCCGGCGCCGCCTCCGCCCGCCGCGGCGTACTGCGCACGGCACTGGTCGAGGCCACCGGCGCCTACGGGGCCTCCGGCTATCCGCGGTACGAGGGCGAAGGCATCCAGGCCGACATCGACCCCGAAACCCGGACCGTGGAGGCGGTGACGGTGGACGGCGCGGAACTCCCGTACGGCTGGGTGGCCCAACTGACCGACTCCTGAGCCACGGCTCCCGAGCCGCGGCGGCGAACCCCCGAGCCGCCCGGATCCGGGGGCGGGGCGGGCGCGCGGCGTGCGTGCGGGGGGTGGGCGGGGCTGGTGGAATGGTCCCTTCGGCTGCCGCGCCGGGGAGGTGTCGTGTCGGAGCATGACGGGAGGTCCGCCGGGCCCCCCGGGGAGCACGGGGCGCTGCTCGCGCGGCTCCACATGACGGAAGCCGCGGCCGAGCAGATCGGCACGGGCCTCGACGAGAGCGCCACCTGCCGTGAGCTGGCCGGTTTCCTCTTCCGGAACCTGTGCGACGCCGTCGCGGTGGACCTGCGGGCCGAGGACGGCCGCCTCCACCGCGTCGCTGCCGCCGGCGCGGCCGGGCTGCTGGAGGCGCCGGCCGGCGCCCCGCCCTCCGTACGGGCCCTGGACGGCGGGCACCCGCTGTCCGAGTGGACGGTGCTCTGCGCGGGCACCCCCGTGCACCTGCTCTCCGTACCGCTCCAGGCCCGGAACCAGGTGCACGGCGCGGTGCTCGCCGTACGCGCCCACGGCCGCTTCAGCGACCACGAGGCGGCGACCGTCCACTTCGCCGCCCGCCTCGCCGCGGTGCACCTGGGCCACGCCCGGGAGCTGGCCGCCACCGAGGAGACCGCGATGCACCTGCAGCGGGCCCTGGTGTCGGAGCCGGGCCGGCCGCACCCCAATCTGGAGAGGGCCAGCCGCTATCT
>NZ_JBHYVA010000165.1:7889-13837 GCF_042750055.1 Streptomyces sp. NPDC059456 | reverse complement strand
GGCGGCGGGCAATCGGGTGGCCCGGACCGAATCCGCACCGCTTCGGGGCGCCGCGCCGGGGAGCCCGGCCCGGCGGTGGTTAGCGTGAGGAACCATGACGCTCCAGAGCGCCCGGACCTCCGCGCCCGGGCCGGCCGAACCACCCGAACCGCCCGGTCCGGCCGAAGCGCCCGGTCCGGCCGAAGCGACCGCCGGTGACCCTCCGCCGACCGCCCCCGAAGCAGCCGATGGCCCCGAGCGGGCCGTCGCGTCCGGAGCACTGGCCGCGTCCGGGGCGCTGGCCGCGTCCGAAGCGGCGGGCGCACCGGAAACGGCGCTCGCGGCCGAAGCGGGCGGCGGACCCGAAGCCGGCCGAGCGGCCGATGGGCCCGGAGCTGCTGTCGCGTCCGCAGTGGCCGGTGCGCGTGGGCGGGTCGCCGGGCCCGGGGCGGGCGGCGGTGCCGATGTGGTGGACCGGGTGCGGCGGGTGGTGCAGGAGGCGGATCCCGGGGCCGGATGGGCGGTCGGGGGTCCGGACGGGATGCACGGCGGGTCGTCGCCGGCCGGCCCGGACCCCGACGTCGGCGGGCTGATTCCCGTGCTGGCCCTGTGGCCGGTGATCGGGAGCCTGGTCGCCGAGGACGTGCTGCGGCTGCACACCCCGCTCGCGGCGTACGGAGCCGAAGCCGCCGCCGACAGCCCGGCCGGCACCACCGCGCACCACCTGCTCAGCCACTCCACCGGCCCCGCGGCCCACACCGCGCTCACCCGCCTTGCCGAGCACCTCACCGGCAGCCCCCTCGCCGAACTCGCCACCACCCGCATCTGGCACCCCCTCGGCATGACCGGCACCCGCTTCGCCGACGGCACCCTCCACGCGCCGACCGCCGACCTCGTCCGCTTCCTGAGCCACCTCCTCTCCCCGGCGGACCACCCCCTCACCCGCGCCTGGATCGCCGATTCGCTGCGCATCCGCACGGGCGAACTGACCCCCGCCCGCGGCCTGCTCTGGCACCCGGCCGCGCACGGCACCTGGTCCTGCGGCGAGGCCCCGACGGTCTGGGTCTGCCCGCGGCTCGACCGCTGGGCGGCGCTCCTGCCCACCCGCCCCCCGGGCCCGCTGCGCCGGGACTTCCGCGAGGCGGCCTTCGCCCCGGCCCCCGCTGAAGCGTCCGGCCCCTGCTGAAGCGTCCGGCCCCCGCTGAAGCGTCCGGCCACCCGGCCCGCACTCGGGGCGCGGTCCCCGCGAGGCCGACGTACGGTGAGCTCGATGTCACCGACCGTTGGTTTCCGGCCGCGCGCGGAGGTACACGGATGCGCACGCTCCACGAGGCCGCCCCGCCGGAGGACCCCGCCGCCCGGGCCCGCGGTCCGGCGGCCCGATCCCAGGGAGGTGGTGCTGCGATGACCGGTCCCGGTACGACCCAGTCGGCCGTCTCGCGCGGGCAGCGGGCGCGGGCCGGGCGCGCCGGGTCCGTGCGGTCCGCGGCCGGCCGCGCCCTCCCGCTGTTCGTCCGCGGCCGCGGCTCCGGCGGCGCCCGCCCGGTGTTCTCCGCCGACGCGCTGCGCGCCCTGCGCGACCGCGACGACGGGGCGCCCGTCCTCGTACGCGGGCTGTCCGGCCCCGTGCTCGTCCTGCTCGACCGGCCCGAACTCCGGCAGTTCTACGACTGCTACCCCCGAGACGTCCTCACCCCGGCCGCCGCCACCGCTCCCGCCGCGGGAACGGGTACGGGCACCGGCGGAGCCCCTGCCTGCGCCGCCGTCCTCGGCGTCCTCGCCGAGGAGGCCCGGCACCTGACCGCCGCCGCCACCCTCGACCTGGCCCGCGCCCGGCACGCCGTGGCCCGCGCCGCCCGGCGGATCGTGCTCGGCGACGGCGTGCCCGCCCGGGCGGACGAGCACCTCACCGGTCTGCTCGGCCGGCTGCGCCGCCGTGGCGGGGAGCGTGCGGCGGCCGACGGGCACACCCCGCCCGGCCGGACGGCGCCCGCCCACACGGGCGGGGCGGACCAGGCCCTGCAGGCCATGGACGGCATCCCCGCCACCCTGCTGCGCACCCTGCTCCTGCTCGCCGCCCACCCCGCCGAGCAGGACGCCGCGGCCGCCGAGGCCGTGGCGGCCGCGGGATCCGCGGCCCCGGGGGAACTGCCGCGGCTGCGCGCCTGCGTACGGGAGTGCCTGCGCCTGTATCCGGCCGTGCCCGACCTGATCCGCGTCACCCGTACCGAGACCGAGTGGCGGGGCGTGCGCCACCCGGCCGGCACCACCGTCCTGCTGCCCGCCCACTTCCACCAGCGCGATCCGCAGCACGTGCCCGCCGCGCACGTCTTCGTGCCGGGCCGCTGGAAGAGCCCCGGCGCGGACGAGGACATCCGGATGGCCCCCTTCGGCCACGGCCGGAGCCGCTGCCCGGGCGACCGGCTGGGCCTGCTGATCACCACCGCGCTCTGCGCCGAGGTGCTGCGCCGCCGCCGCATCACGGCCGCCCGCCCGGTCCTCGACCCGCCCGGACCGCTGCCGTCGGCACTGGATCCGCGCGGCATCCGGCTCACCCTCGACCGCCGCTGACGCCACCCTCCCCTCCGACATCCCGCGAGGATTCCATGTCCGACGCCGCGACCTCCGCGCCCACCGACCCGGACGGCGAACTGCTCGACGCCCTGTGCCGCGAGCTCGCCGAGGCCGCCGACGCGGTCGGTGAGGCCGCCCGGCACGCTTCCGAACTGGCCCTCGGCGCCCGGCTCCCGGCCGCCGTCCTGAGCCGCCGCCGCGCCCGCGCCCGCTCCCGGCAGGGCTGGCGCACCCTGCTGCACACCCTCACCGACCCGGCGGGCCTGGGCTGGGCCCCGCGGGGCCGGGGTGTCGCACGGGCCGGCTGGTACGCCGGGATCCTCACCGGCCGGGAGAGCCTCGCGGTCAGCCTCGCCGTGTGCGGCCTCAAGGCCCGGATCCGGGTGGCGAGCGCGGAACGCCCCGATCTGCTGGACGACCCCGACTGCGCGGCGATCCTGCGGGCCGTGGAGGAGGACCGGCAGGCGGCGGCCGTACGGGTGTTCCGCCGGCTCGTGCGGGACCGGGGAGCCGAGCGGGCGTTCGCGCTGCTGTCCCCGTCGTTCGCGGACCTGATCGCCTGGCACGCCCTGACCGACGCGAACCCGTTCAACGACCACGCCGGCTGGCAGGTGGCCACCGGCCGGGCGGTGCCCGCCCGGCCGCTGCTCGGACTCGGTGCCGCGGTCCGGGCCTTCCTCGGCCGGGACCGGGACCACGACCGGGACCACGACCGGGAGCGCGACCGGGACGGCGCGCACGCGCCGGGCCCTGACGCAGGCCCCGGCCCGGCCGCCCCGCACAAGGGGTGCGTCCACACGATCGGCCTCATCGGGACCGGCGGCATCCTCCTCGTCCAGCCCTGGCGCAGCCGGTGAGCCCGGCCACCCGGCTGCGGCACGGCCCGCCGGACCCGGCCGACGGCCTGCGCGGCCACTCCGCCGCCCTGCACGCCCACGCGCGGCGGCTGCACGCGGCGGCCGAGGCGCTGGACCGGCGGGGCCCGCGGGCCGAGGCGTTCCGCGCCGAGGTCGCCGCACTGGCCGACCGCTGCGCCACCGCGGCGAACGGTCTGGCCGTGGCCGCCGCGCAGCTACAGGACGAGTGACAGCAGCAGGACGCAGCCCAGGCCGACCACCGAGATGATGGTCTCCATCACCGACCAGGTCTTGACGGTCTGTCCGACGGTCATCCCGAAGTACTCCTTGACCAGCCAGAACCCGGCGTCGTTGACGTGGCTGAAGAACAGCGAGCCGGACCCGATCGCCAGCACCAGCAGGGCGGTCTGCGTGGCCGGCATGCCGGCGGCGAGCGGCCCCACCAGGCCGGCCGCCGAGATCGTGGCGACCGTCGCCGAGCCCGTGGCCAGGCGGATGGCGACGGCGATCAGCCAGGCCAGCAGCAGGGCGGGGATCGACCACTGCTTCGACAGGTCCAGGATCATCGCGCCGACGCCGGCGTCGATCAGGGTCTGCTTGAAGCCGCCGCCCGCGCCGACGATCAGCAGGATGCCCGCGATGGGGGCCAGCGACTTCTCGACGGTCGTGGAGAGCCGCTCCCTGGTGAACCCGGCCGCCCGGCCGAGGGTGAACATGCCCACCAGCACCGCCGTGAGCAGGGCGATCAGCGGGGAGCCCGCGACGTCCGTGACCCGCTGCACGCCGCTGTCCGGGTCGCCGACAACGATGTCGACGAGCGCCTTGACCAGCATCAGCGCGACGGGCAGCAGCACCGTGCACACCGTCGCCCCGAACCGGGGCCGGTGCGCGAGCTCCGTCGAGGGCCGCTGCGGGACCATGTGCCCGGGCGCCGGGACGTCCACCCAGCGGGCCGCGTACCGGGAGAACAGCGGCCCGGCGATGATCACCGTCGGGATCGCGACCACCACGCCGAGGGCGAGGGTCATGCCGAGGTTCGCGTGCAGCGCGTCGATGGCGACGAGCGGGCCGGGGTGCGGCGGGATCAGCCCGTGCATCACGGACAGGCCGGCCAGGGCCGGGATGCCGATCCGCATCAGCGAGTAGTTGCCGCGCTTGGCCACCATCAGCACCACCGGGATCAGCAGCACGATGCCGACCTCGAAGAACAGCGGCAGTCCGATCACCGAGGCGATCAGCACCATGGCCCAGGGCATCGCGCGGCCCTTGGCCCGGGCGAGGATGGTGTCGACGATCTCGTCCGCGCCGCCGGAGTCCGCGAGCAGCCTGCCGAGGACCGCACCGAGGGCGATCAGTACGCCGACCCCCGCGACCGTGGCGCCGAGCCCGGCCGTGAAACTGGCGATGGTCTTGTCCAACGGGGCGCCCGCGAACACGCCGAGGGCGAGCGAGCCGACGGTCAGCGCCAGGAAGGCGTGCAGCTTGAGGCGGGTGATGAGCAGGACGATGACCGCGATGGCCGCGAGGACGGCCACGCCCAGCCGGGTGTCCCCGGCCGAGGTGATCGGGGCGGGCGCGGCCGCGGCCAGTATCTCGACGCTGAGACCTGTCACGGGTGGGGGTTCCTCACTCTTCTCGGGGGGCGGAGGCGGGCCGCCCGGCGCCCGGCAGCGCGGACAGCGCGGCCAGGGCCCGTTCGGTGATCTCCTCGGGTGATCCGGACACGTCGACGACGACGCCGAGTTCGTCCTGCTGGAGCGGTTCCAGCGTGGCGAACTGCGAATCCAGCAGGGCGGCCGGCATGAAATGGCCCGTACGGGCCGCCATCCGCCGCTCGATCAGCGCGCGTTCACCGGTCAGGTGCACGAACACCGCGTCGGGCGCGGCGCCGCGCAGCCGGTCGCGGTAGGCGCGCTTGAGCGCCGACGAGGCCAGCACCGCGCCCGTTCCCGCGGGCCGTTCCCGGATCCACGCGTCGATGGCGTCCAGCCAGGGCCGGCGGTCGGCGTCGTCCAGCGGGATGCCGGCGGACATCTTGGCGATGTTGGCCGCCGGATGGAACGCGTCCCCCTCCACGTAGGGGAGGCCGAGCGCGTCCGCGAGCAGCCTGCCCACGGTCGTCTTGCCCGTGCCGGCCACGCCCATCACCACCAGCACGCGCCCGGTGCCGCTCACGTCGTACCTCGCCGTCTTCGTCGACATCGTTCGTGCGCCCTCACTCAAGCCGATTAAGTAGTACTTATTCAAGAGTCCGGCGGAAAACATCACATCTTTTGCCCGCCAGGTGGTCACCGTACGCTTACGCCATGACCACTGAAGGCCAGGGCCTCCACTCCCACGTGCTGGACACGCTCGGCCTGGCGATCACCGCGGGCGAGCACCCGCCGGGCAGCGTCCTGCGGACCGAGGAGATCGCCGCGCGCTTCGGCGCCTCGCGCCCCCGGGGTGGCGCGTTGGGAACCGGGCGGGGGTGAAAGACTCCTGTGGGGTGCCCCCCCCAGGGGGGGGGGCACAGGAGCCCCCCCCAGGGTTGGTACC
>NZ_JBHYVA010000165.1:0-7879 GCF_042750055.1 Streptomyces sp. NPDC059456 | reverse complement strand
GCGGCCCCCCCCCCGCGGGCCAGGCGCGGGGCCCCGCGGGAGCCGCCGCCGCGCTGCCGCCCCGCGCCCCGGGGGGCGCGCGCGCTCGTCCGCGTCCTGGAGTCCATGCAGCTGGTCGAGTCCCGCCGCCGGGTCGGCGTCACCGTGCGCCCCGCCGAGGAGTGGAACGTCTACGACCCGCGCGTCATCCGCTGGCGCCTCGCCGGCACCGACCGCCCGCGCCAACTGCGCTCACTGACCGTGCTGCGCTCCGCGATCGAGCCGGTCGCGGCCGGCCTCGCCGCCGCCCGGGCCACCCCCGACCAGTGCGCCGCGCTCACCGAGGCCGCCCTCGGCATGGTCCGCACCTCGCGCGGCCACCGGCTCGACGCCTACCTGGAGCACGATGTCGCGTTCCACCGGATCGTGCTCTGCGCCTCCGGCAACGAGATGTTCGCCCGGCTCGGCGACGTCGTCGCCGAGGTCCTGACGGGCCGTACGCAGCACGCCGTGATGTTCCACGACCCCGACCCGGCGGCCGTGACCCTGCACGTCCGGGTCGCCGAGGCCGTACGGGAGTCGGACGCGGCCCGCGCCGAGGCGCTGACCCGGCAGATCGCGATGGGCGCCCTCCGCGAACTCGACGTCCTGGCCCCCGACTCCCCGTAGACGCCGCCGACATCCCCCGGATCCGGCCTCGGTGCGCCGGGGCCGGCCACCGGTCCGTGGCCGCGCCGGTCAGTCGCCGGCCACTCGGTAGTCCCGTCTTTTCCGTCTGACCGATGCCGCGTAACCGATCAGGGACAGGAGGACGATCACGGCGGTGGCTCCGAGCATCAGCTGGTCGGTGTTCGTCACCAGCGTCACGGCGTAGGCGATTGCGGCCAGTACGACGCAGGCGCCGAATCCCTTGAGGGTGTTCACTTTCGGTCTCCTTGATTCATTTCCATGCGGATACCCGGGTCACGTAGGACTTCACGAGGGACGAGACGAGCCAGTAGGTCCGCACCACGGTGAATATCAGCTCGGGAATCAGAATGGCCTCGACGGCCATGGCCTTCCAGCCGAGGTTCCGCACCCGCAATGCCGGATAGATCACCCAGAAGGAAAGAAGGGCAAGAAGAAGCGGTGACTGCGCGAAACCGTGCATCGCCGCTTTGATGAGATGGGTGGAGCCCCAGCCGAGAATGTAGGCGGATCCCACGAGTCCCATGATCATGGTGCTGATGGAATGCCAGGTGAATTTCGTCCAGCCGCGACGCCGCAGCGTGTCGACCGTTCCCCGGCTCCATCGTTCGCGCTGCTGGATCAGTTCGCGCAGTGTGGGCATGAGATCGGTGTACGCGATGCAGAGCTGGTTGGCCGTCACTTTCCAGCCGGATTCCTTGAGCGCCAGCGTGGTTTCGTAGTCCTCGACCAGATTGCTGTGGTCTTCCCAGAAGACCTCGTCCCGCCAGTCGAGCAGGCTCTGCAAGGCCTCCGCCCGGTAGAAGGACCCGGCTCCGGACATGGTGTGGACGTCCTTGCGGTACCGGGCGTTGGCGGCCCGGCCGTACTCGATGATCTGCATGCCGAGGAGGAAGCGCTGCCACGGATTGCGCCACAGGCCCGTGCGGCCCAGACAGGCGGCGCTGACGCCGCCGATCTCCGGGTCGGACGCGAGGACGTTGCAGGCCCGCTCGATGAACTTCGGGTGCAGCTCCGTGTCCGCGTCCATGACGAGTACGTGGTCCACCCGGTCGGCCAGCCTGCCGCCGACCGCCTCACCGAGCCAGCGGAGCCCGTGGTTGAGGGCTCCCGCCTTCTTGTGCGGGTTGTCGGCGAGAGTGAGGACCACCGTGGGCGGCGTGTGCTCGTCGTCCGCGAACCGGCGGGCGAAGTCCTCCGTCCGGTCGGTCGAATTGTTGACCACCACGATGATGAGATCGGGGCGCCGGCTCTGCGCGGCCAGGGACTTCAGCGAGGTCCATACTCCGACTTCCTCGTTCCGCGCGGGAACGAGGACCACCGTCCCGTAGACGGCGGCGCCGCCCACCCGATCGCTGGAGACGCGACCTCTTCGGTGCCGGCTGTGTGTTGCGCGCCGCGTTTCAGGACGTGTGCGGCGCGCGGCTTTCCTTGACAAAACAGACCCCCGGATAAAAACAAACTCCCATGGTGCGGCCCCCTACGTCGAACCATGTAGTTGCACTCGGAGTGAAGGTACATCACTCATGTGGCCCGCCGGATGGGCTTTCGGTCCGCCCGGAGGCCCGGAAAGTATGGCAATCCGGGCAATTGGGTTCCGATCGGCTCTCGGGTCGTGACCAGGAACACTTTCGATGTCCGCGGAACGTGATCTTCCTCGGTCGTGGCGGGCGGGTATCGCCGTGAAAGAGGCGTGAAACGGAATGGCGGGACCTTGCGATCTGCTCCTCCGGGTCCCGGAAAAGGGTGGTTACCATGCTCCCGATTACGACGTCCGACGCGTGAGTGTGCCGCGACGGGTATCGCCCGCCCATGTCGAAGGAGTTTTTGTGAGCCGTACCCCCCGCCGGTCCCGTCGTCGCAGACGGAGCGGGATCGGATTGGCCCTGATACTTGCGCTGATGCTGATCGCCACTGCACTCGGCGGTGCTGCCTTCCATTTCCTCCGGGATTCCGTCTTCCCGGGGAATTCCGACGGTTCCGGGTCCGCCGGGCTGAGGGTGAGGTACCGGACCGACGCCCCTGCCTCGGCCTTGACGGCCAAGCCGTGGCTGGAAGTCCTCAACGTCTCGAAGAAGACCGTGGCGCTGAGCGACGTGACCCTCCGGTACTACTTCACCGCCGACGGCGCCTCCGAACACGCCGCCAACTGCGTGCAGTCGAGCCTCGGATGCATGAACATCACGCAGAGGACCGGTGCCTCCGCCCGTCCCGCCCCCCTGGCCGACCACTACCTCCAGATCGGCTTCACGCGCGGGGCGGGCAGTCTTGCGCCGGGCGGGAGCACCGAGGGGATCGGACTCCAGCTCTTCCGCCTCGACCACAAGGCGCTGAACCAGTCCAACGACCGCTCGTTCGACGCCAAGGCCACGCACTACGCACCGTCGAAGCGGGTCACCGCCTACCTCGGCGGCACCCTTGCCTGGGGCGAAGAACCGTCCGGCACCGCCCCCGGCGCCGGCCAGGACCCGCCCACCCCGCCGCCGGCCGTGGCCGCGCCCCCGGCGGGCGTCATGTTCGACCGGTTCCGCTACAGCGGTCCCGGTGACCCCGCGCTCGCCTCCAACGGCTGGGTGGTACGGACCGGCGCGGGCGGCCCCGGCATCCACGACACCTGGGCGGCCGAGGGAATCAGCTTCCCCTCCGAGGCCACTGCCCAGGGCGGGCAGGCACTACAGCTGCGGCTCACCACCGACGGGACGAAAGAGGGCACCAGACAGGCCGAATTGCAGAGCGCCACACCCGAATTCCTCACGGGCACCTACGCGGCCCGGGTCTACTTCAGCGACGCCCCGACGAGCGGCCCGGACGGCGACCACATCAACGAGACCTTCTTCGCGCTGTCGCCACGGGACGGGTCGCCGAAGTACAGCGAACTCGACCACGAGTACATGCCGAACGGCGGCTGGGGCGCGCCGGGCCCCCGGCTCGACACCACGAGCTGGCGCAGCAGCAAGCAAGGGGACCGGATCACGCACGCCGGGAAGCAGAGCCTCCGGGGCTGGCACACCGTGATGATCACCGCACTGAACGAGAGGGTCAGCTACTCGGTGGACGGGCACGAGGTGTTCAGCCACGACGGCGCGTACTTCCCCGCACAGCGCATGGGAATCCACTTCAGCGCGTGGCTCATCGACCTGCCCTTCACGGGACCGCGCACCTGGGACATGCGCGTCAACTGGGTCTACTACCAGGCCGGTCAGGCCGTGCCGCCGGCCGCCGTCGACCAGGCGGTCGAGGGCTTCTACGCCAACGGCACGTCGTACGTGAACACCCTGGCCGGCCACCGTCCCGGAGCCTAGGCGTGCTGTCCCGCGAAGTAGGCGGCGGCCATGTCCTCGTCGCCGTGGCCGCGGGACGCCGCGCGGAGGAGGCGGGCGTGGGTGGCCCGGGCCAGGTCGACGGCCACGCCCGCCCGCTCCGCCGCCTCCGCGATCAGGCCGGTGTCCTTCTCGGCGCCGTGCACGGTGAAGCTGGGGGCGAAGTCCCGTTCCAGGACCGCCTTCATCTTCGCCTGGAGGTACGGGTTGTCCATCGGGCCGCCGGTCACGGCCTGCGCGAACAGCCCCGGGTCCACCCCCAGGCCCTCCGCCAGTGCGAGGGCCTCGCCGACCGCCGCGGTCAAGGTGATCGCGTACCCGACCGTGGCCAGCTTGAGCCGGGTGGCGGCTCCCGCCTGCGCCCCGGCCCGCAGGGTCTTGCCGCCCACCGCGGCGAACACCGGCTCCAGCCGCGGATCCGCCGGTCCGGAGGCCAGCACCACCAGCGTCCCGGCCTCCGCGGGCCCCCGGGTGCCCTGCACCGGGGCGTCCACGAACACCAGCCCGTGCTCCCGGGCGAAGCCGGCCAGCTCCTCCAGCGCGGCCACGCCGACCGTGCTCGTCTGCGCCCACACCTGGCCCGCGCGCAGCCCGGGCACCGCGGCGGCCATCGCCTGCGCCACGGCCTCGCCGTCCGTCAGCATCGTCAGCACCACATCGGCCCCGGCGACCGCCCCGGCCGGGTCGTCCGCGACGACCGCGCCCTGCGCGGCCAGCGGTTCGGCCTTCTCCCGGGTCCGGTTCCACACCCGCAGCCCGATCCCGGCCCGCAGCAGGTTCCGGGCCATCCCCGCCCCCATGATCCCGGTTCCCAGCAGTGCGACAGTGGTCACGGCGTCACTTCCCTTCAGGAAACGTCCAGTTCCACCAGTGTGGCCGCCGGGGGCCGCCCCGTCCGCGGGACTCAGCCTGCGGTGGCCGATGTGCGCGGTGTCGTCTGCTGGACCGCCCAGCCGTTGCCGTCGGGGTCGGAGAAGTACACGAACGAGCCCCACGGCATGTCCTGGATCTCCGTCACCTCGATGCCCCGGCCGCGCAGGTCCTCGTACGCCTCCTCGATGTCGGTGACGACGACCTGCAGGTTGTCCAGCGACCCCGGGGCCATCCGGGTGAGTCCCTTGCCCAGGGCGATCGAGCACGCCGACCCCGGCGGGGTCAGCTGTACGAAGCGGATGTCCTCGCTCACGGTGACGTCGTGATCGGCGTGGAAGCCGATCCGCTCGTAGAAGGCCTTGGCCCGGTCGACGTCGGTGACGGGGACGGCGACCAGCTCCAGCTTGATGTCCATCGGTGCTCCACGGTCTCCACGGTCGGTGCGGGCCCCCGAACGGGGGCCTTTCGGCATCATGCTCCGGCAGCCGGTACCGCGCCGCCCGGAGCGGCGTCCGCCGCGGCGAACTGGGTCCGGTACAGCTCCTCGTACCGGCCGCCCGCGGCCAGCAGCTCCCGGTGCGTCCCGCTTTCCACGATCCGGCCGTCCTCGACGACGAGGATCAGGTCGGCCGCCTGCACGGTCGACAGCCGGTGCGCGATCACCACCGCGGTCCGGCCGGCCAGGGCCTCGCCCAGGGCCTCCTGCACCGCCGCCTCCGAGGTGGAGTCCAGGTGCGCGGTGGCCTCGTCGAGGATCACCACCCGCTGCCGGGCCAGCAGCAGTCGGGCGATGGTCAGCCGCTGCCGCTCGCCGCCCGAGAGGCGGTAGCCGCGCTCGCCGACCACCGTGTCGAGACCGTCGGGGAGCGAGGCGACCAGCCCGTCCAGCCGCGCGCGGCGCAGCGCCTCCCAGATCTCCTCCTCGCCGGCCCCCGGCCGGGCCAGCAGCAGGTTGGACCGGACCGACTCGTGGAACAGGTGTCCGTCCTGGGTGACCATGCCGAGCGTCTCCCGGACGGAGTCGGCCGTGAGGTCCCGTACGTCGACCCCGCCGAGCCGCACGGAGCCCGCATCGGCGTCGTACAGGCGCGGCAGCAGCTGGGCGATCGTCGACTTGCCGGCGCCGGAGGAGCCGACCAGCGCGACCATCTGCCCGGGTTCGGCCCGGAACGACACCTCGTGCAGGACCTGCGTACCGCCGCGGGCGTCGAGGACCGCGACCTCCTCCAGGGAGGCGAGCGAGACCTTGTCGGGGGAGGGGTAGCCGAAGGAGACGCGGTCGAACTCCACGGCCACCGGCCCGTCCGGCACCCGCCCGGCGTCCGGCTTCTCGGCGATCAGCGGTTTCAGGTCGAGGACCTCGAAGACCCGCTCGAAGCTCACCAGGGCGCTCATCACCTCGACGCGGGCCCCGGCGAGCGCGGTCAGCGGGGCGTACAGCCGGGTCAGCAGCAGGGCGAGGGCGACGACGTTCCCCGCGTCCAGGCTCCCGCGCAGGGCGTAGTGGCCGCCGAGCCCGTAGACGAGCGCCAGTGCGAGGGCCGAGACCAGGGTGAGCGCGGTGATGAACGCCGACTGGGCCATGGCCGTACGGATCCCGATGTCGCGGACGCGCGCCGCCCGGGCCGCGAACTCCGCGGATTCGTCGGCGGGCCGCCCGAACAGCTTGACGAGGGTGGCGCCGGGCGCGGAGAAACGCTCCGTCATCTGGGTGCCCATCGCCGCGTTCAGCGTCGACGCCTCCCGCTGCATGGCGGCCATCCGCGTCCCCATCCGGCGGGCCGGCAGCACGAACACCGGCAGCAGGACGAGGGCCAGCAGCGTGATCTGCCAGGAGATGCCCAGCATCACGGCGAGCGTCAGCAACAGGGTCACCGTGTTGGCGACCACCCCGGACAGGGTGTTGCTGAACGCCCGCTGGGCGCCGATCACGTCGTTGTTGAGCCGGCTGACGAGCGCGCCGGTGCGGGTCCGGGTGAAGAAGGCCACCGGCATCCGCTGCACGTGGTCGAAGACGGCCGTCCGCAGGTCCAGGATCAGCCCTTCCCCGAGCGTGGCCGACAGCTTCCGGGTGAGCAGCCCGAGCCCCGCCTCCGCGACGGCGATCACCGCGATCAGCAGGGCGAGCCGGGTGACCGTACCGCTGTCCCGGCCGTCCACGATGGCGGTGACCACCCGGCTCGCGAGGACCGGGGTGGCCACCGCGAGGAGCGCGCTCACCACGCTGAGCAGCAGGAAGAAGGTGAGCCCGCGGCGGTGCGGGCGGGCGAATGCGGCGACCCTGCGCAGGCTCGCCCGGGAGAGCGGGCGCCGGTCCTGCCGGGCGTTCATCGCGCTGTGCAGCGATGTCCAGGCGGTGACTTCCATGTCCATGGGGGGAACGCTAGGACCTCAACCAAACTGGAGGTCAAGGGAACGGCAGGATCGCCGCAGAACTCCCGCCCTTACGAGGGATGTTCGCAAACCCGGGGGCTGTCGGTGCCGGGTGTCATCATCGGGGAATGACGCAGGGACCGACGCAGGGACCGACGCAGGGATCACCCCACGGATCACCCCACGGATCGCCGGACGGACCGCCACGGGAGCCGGGGTCCGGCCGCTCCGGCCGGACGGCCGCCGGCACCGTCCTGCACCTGTTCGGGCAGCAGGTACGGGACACCCCGCAGGCCTACGCCGTCATCGCCGGCGTGGACAGCCTCACGTACGCACAACTGGACGCCCGGGCCGACCGGCTGGCGCACCACCTCGTCGACGGCGGGCTGCCGCCCGGCGCCGTCGTGGCCATCGCCGCCGACCGCCGCGCCGACCTCGTCGTCGGCCTCCTCGCCGTCCTCAAGGCCGGCGGGACGTACGCCGTCCTCGACACCGAGGTCCCGCTCACCGGGCGGGGCCAGCTCGCGGCCCTCGCGCCGTACGTCCTGCTCGCCGACGCCGCGCACCAGGCCCGGCTCGACGACGGCCGCGGCCTGCGGGTGGTCCGCCTCGGCGCGGACGCGGACGGGACCACCGGCCGCCCCTCC
>NZ_JBHYVA010000164.1:0-14068 GCF_042750055.1 Streptomyces sp. NPDC059456 | reverse complement strand
GGTGTGACCACTGCCCCCGCCGAAGCCCCCGTCGCCGCCGGGGCGCCTCCCGTGCTCGACCGGCGGCGGCGCAACATCGTCTTCGGCACGATCATGCTGGGCGTGCTGCTCGCGGCCCTCGACCAGACGATCGTCGGCACGGCCCTGCCCACGATCGTGGCGGACCTGGGCGGCGGGGACCACATGTCGTGGGTGGTGACCTCCTACCTGCTCGCCGAGACCGTCGCGACGGTGCTGGTGGGCAAGTTCGGCGACCTCTTCGGCCGGAAACTCGTCTTCCAGATCTCGGCGATCGTCTTCATCACCGGCTCGTTCCTGTGCGGCCTGGCGAGCAACATGTCCCTGCTCATCCTGTGGCGGGGCGTCCAGGGCGTCGGCGCCGGCGGCCTCATGGTCACCTCCATGGCACTGATCGCCGACGTGGTCCCGCTGCGCGAACGCGGCAAGTACCAGGGCGCGATCGGCGCCGTCTTCGGGGTCGCGACCGTCATCGGACCCCTGCTCGGCGGCCTGTTCACCGACCACCTGACCTGGCGCTGGGCGTTCTACGTCAACGTCCCGATCGCGATCCTGGTGGTCTTCGCGGCGGCCCGCACGATCCCCTCGGTCCGCGCCACCGGCGGCACCCGCATCGACTACGCGGGCATCGCCCTGGTCGCGGTGGGCTCCAGCGCCCTGATCCTGGCCACCAGCTGGGGCGGCAACGAGTACGCCTGGGACTCGGCGGTGATCATCGGGCTGTTCGTGACCGGCGTCCTGGCCCTGGCCCTGTTCTGCCTGGCCGAGACCCGGGCCGCGGAGCCGATGCTGCCGATGCGGCTCTTCCGGAACCCGGTCTTCACGGTCTGCTCGGTACTCAGCTTCGTGGTCGGCTTCGCCATGCTCGGCGCGATGACGTTCCTGCCGACGTACCTGCAGTTCGTGGACGGGGATTCGGCCACCGTCTCGGGCGTGCGGACCCTCCCGCTGGTGATCGGCCTGCTGATCGCGTCCGTCTTCAGCGGCAACGTCACCAGCAAGACCGGGCGGTACCGGATCTTCCCCATCGCCGGCTGCCTGGTGATGGGCATCGGCCTGTACCTGCTCTCGCGGATGGGCCCGGGCACCGCCGCCTGGCTGGAATCGCTGTACATGTTCGTACTCGGCGCCGGGATCGGCCTGTGCATGCAGGTCCTGACGATCGCCGTGCAGAACACCGTGGACTACGCCGACCTCGGCACCGCCACGTCCGGTGTCACGTTCTTCCGCACGCTCGGCAGCTCGTTCGGCACCGCCGTCTTCGGCACCATCTACGCCAACACCCTGGGCCCCGCGCTGGAGAAGGCCGTCGCGGAGGCCGCCCGGGCCACCGGCGCGGATCCGGCGCAGCTGGCCAAGACGGCCCAGAGCCCCCAGGGGGTCCACGGGCTCGACCCGGCGGCGGCCGCCCCGATCGTGGAGGCGTACGCGCACGCACTGCACACGGTCTTCCTGTGGACGGTGCCGGTGGCCGGGACCGGTTTCGTCGTCGCGCTCTTCCTCAAGCAGGTCCGGCTGCGCGACACCGCCAGAGCGGGCTCGACCGACATGGGCGACGGCTTCGGCTCGCCGGTCACGGCCTCCGGGGATTCCGCCAATCTGCTGGAGCTGGCGGTCGGGAAGCTCGTACGGAACATGCAGCCGCAGACGGCGCGCGCCATCGTGAACGCCTCGGACACCCGGCTGGACGTCGCCGGAGCCTGGGCGGTGATGCAGGTGGAACTCCTGACCCGCACGGTGGGCCACGCGAGCCTCGGGCTCATCGCCTCACGCCGCTCCCTGCCCCCGGAGGTCCTGCTGCCGGTCTTCGAACGGATGACGGAGGAGGGCTACGTCAGCCGCGAGGGCACCTTCCTCACGCTCACCCCGGCGGGGCGGCGGGAGGCGGCGACCATCTCCCAGGCGTGGGGCGACTGGCTCGGCGACCAGCTGGAGAAGGACCGCGGCCGCCCGCGGAGCGAGGAACTCCGGGCGGCGGCCGACGCGATCGCGAAACGGCTGCTCGCGGAGGACCTGGGCGAGGGCTACTTCGCGCAGCGGGCCACCGCGGGCACGTGATCCCGGACGGCGCGTGATCCCGGACGGTTCGGCTCGTCAGAGTCCGGCGCGACCGCCGGTGATGCGGCTCCACAGGGAACGCGTGGCGCCGAAACCGCTCTCGTGCACCCAGACGTGCGTGCAGGAGGGGCACTGCAGGTGCAGCAGGCTGCCGGTGTTGGACAGCAGGTACCGCCAGTGCACGGAACACGTGCGCCGCTCCTCGCACGGTGCGCACCCGCGGCTGTCCTCGCAGCCGGGGCAGGCCACCCAGGCGCGGCGCCCGGGGTCCGCGTGCGGGTCAAGCGGCAGCACGGCCGTCTCCGCGCGAGGCGAGGACACCGGCCGCGACCAGGGCGTCGTACACACGCTGCTGCTCCGCGTCGAGCCCGGAGTACAGCAGGTCGTACGCCGCCTCCTCGCCGCGCAGTACCTCGATCGGGTCCCAGTCGGGACCGAGGGCGTCCATGACCTGGGCCCGCCGCAGGACCTCCTGCGCGGTGAGGTCGACGGTGAAGTCGACCAGCGCCGGGGTGTCCGGGCCGGTGGGCGATGTGGGGTGGTGTGGGGGCATACGAGATAACTTAGGTATGCCTTCTTTCCCGTGGCAAGAGGGGGTGGGAGATGTCACAGCGGCCCGGCGGCCCCGGCCGGCGCTACGGCGTCCGGTAGTCGTACGAGGGTTCCGGCGGCAGGGCCGGCCCCAGATCGGGGCGCCAGGCGCGCAGGACCGCCGTCGAGGGGGCGTAGAGCGCACCGGGGATCCCCTCCGGGTCGAACCACTGCCAGCGCTGGATCTTGTGCGGCTCGGTGACGCGGGGCGTGCCCTCGGCCGCGGTGGTCACGGCGGCCGCGGTCAGCCGGGTCACCCCGGCCGCCGGCGACAGCTGCACGGCCAGGATCCGGACGTCCCCGGGCGCCACCCGCAGGTCCGTCTCCTCGGCCAGCTCGCGGGCGGCGGCCTGCTCGAAACTCTCCCCGGGGTCGACCTTCCCGCCGGGCAGCTCCCAGCGGCCGTCGTGCGCCTGGCCGAGCAGCACCCGCCCGTCGGCGCCGGTCACGACCAGCCCGACGCCGACGACGCCGTTGGGCTGCGGGACGGCCCGTACCGGGCGCTCGGGCTGGTCGTTCGGCGTCGTCATCGCGTGTTCCGCTTCCTGCTCCGGTGGCCGTCGGGCACGGCCCGTACGGGCTGCGGCCGCTCCCGGCGGCCACGGCTCCATTTGCCGGTTCGGCAACAGGGTTTGTCAAGCGGACGGTTCGGGCCACACCCTCCCGGTATGGACACCATGGACAACTCGTACGACGTCGTGGTCGTGGGCGGTGGCACCGCCGGACTCGCCGGGGCGCTGACCCTGGCCCGGGCCCGCCGCTCGGTGCTCGTCCTCGACTCCGGCAGCCCCCGCAACGCCCCCGCCGCCCACCTGCACGGCTACCTGGGCCGGGACGGCGCGAGCCCCGCGGAGCTGCTGGCCGCGGGACGGGCGGAGGTCGCCGGACACCGGGGCGAACTGCGCTCCGGACCGGCCGGCACCGTCCTCGCCGCGGACCGGCGGCCCGACGGCGGCTTCCTGGTCCGGTGCGCCGACGGGTCGGTGGTGCGCGCCGGCCGGCTGCTGATCGCCACCGGTCTGGTGGACGAGCTGCCGCAGCTCCGGGGGCTGCGGCAGCGCTGGGGGCGGGACGTGCTGCACTGCCCGTACTGCCACGGCTGGGAGGTCCGCGACCAGCCGGTCGCCGTGCTGGCCACCGGGCCGCTCGCCGTGCACCAGGCGCAGCTGTGGCGGAACTGGACCGACGAGGTCACCCTGCTCTCCCACGCCCGGCAGCTCACCGGTGAGGACCGGGAGCTGCTGTCCGCCCTGGGCATCGCGGTGGCGGAGGGCCAGGTGACGGGCCTCGACGTCACCGGAGACCGGCTGACCGCGGTGACCCTGGCCGGGGGTGCGGCCGTGGCCTGCACGGCCCTCGTGGTGGCCCCGCGGTTCACCGCCCGCGCCGGGGTGCCGAGGAGCCTGGGGCTGCCCGTCGTCACGGTGGAGCGGGACGGGGCCGTGGTCGGCACCTGTGTCGAGGCGGATCCGCAGACCGGCGCCACCGCCCTGCGCGGCGTCTGGGCGGCCGGGAACGTGTCCGGCCCCATGGAGCAGCTGGCCGGCGCGGCGGCGGCCGGGGTGCGGGCGGCCGTCGCGATCAACACCGACCTGTGCGAGGCGCGGGCCCGCCGGGCCCTCGCAGCCCACCGGGCCCGCCGGGGCGCGGACCCGGCGTAGCGCGCCGGGCGGGCCTGTCGGACGGGTGTGCGGGTTTCGGCCACGGTGCGCCCGTGCAGGCTCTGAGCGGTCTGATCGTCGTACTCATCGGCTCAGAGGCTCGGGGGCGCGCAATGGCACACGTGGTGGTCATCGGCGGGGGTGTCGGAGGACTGGCGACCGCGCTGCTCGCGGCGCGGCACGGACACACCGCCGAACTGTTCGAACGCGACACGCGCGCTCCCGGCGCCGCGCTCGACCGGGACTTCTTCGGCTGGCACCGGCCTGGCGTCCCCCAGGCCACCCAGCCGCACGCCCTGCTCGGCGCGGCCCGCACCCTCCTGCGCCGCGACCTGCCCGACGTCCACGCGCGGATGCTGCGGCTCGGCGCCCGCGAACGGCACGAGCTGGACTGGTTCGACGCACGCCCGCCGGAGCGGCCCGGCGACGAGGACCTCGTCATGCTCCAGGCCCGGCGCATCGTGCTGGAGAGCGCCCTGGCCACCGCCCTGCGCGGCGAACCGGGAGCCGTCATGCACCACGGGGAGCCGGTCACCGGGCTGCTGACCGGGCCGGGGGAGGCCGCGGTGCGGGTGACGGGCGTGCGCACACCGGCCGGTGCGTACCCGGCCGACCTCGTCGTGGACGCGGGCGGCCGGCGCGGCGGTGTCGGACGCCTGCTGGCCGAGGCGGGCTGCCGGCCGGCGCCCGTGGAACGCCACCGGACGGGGCTGGCGTACTTCTGCCGCTGGTACCGGCTGCCCGAGGGGACGGACGAGGGCCCGCGCCGGCCCTGGACGGTGACCGGCGGCGCCTTCGCCGGGTGCGCCGTGTTCCCGGCCGACAACCGGGTCTTCGCCGTGACCCTGTTCGTCCACACCACCGACACCACGCGCGCGGCGCTGCGCGATCCGGCCGTCTTCGAGGCCGCCGCCCGGTCCTTCCCGCCCGGTGCGGCGTGGCTGGACCTGGGCGCCGAGCCGCTGTCGGACGTACTGGCCACGGCGAGCCTGGACAACCGGTGGAGCGCGCCCGTCGACGAGCAGGGGCCGGTGGTGACCGGGCTGGTGCCGGTCGGGGACGCGATCACGCACACGAACCCGACGCTCGGCCAGGGCACCTCGCTCGCACTGTGGGCGGCGCGCAGGGTGGCCGGCACGGCACACCGGGACCCGGGATCGGTGCGGTTCGCCGCCGAGTACCACGCGTGGGCCGTGCGCACCCTGAAGCCCTGGTTCGACTTCCAGGTGGTCGCCGACGCGGCCATCGGGGAGCGGTTCGCGACGCGGGCCGGGCGGACGGGGACGGCGCGCGAGGTCGCCGCGCTGTTCGAGTGCGCCCTGGAGGACCCCGAGGTGATGCGGGCCCGGGCGCGGGGCCGGCACCTGGCCGAGCCGCCGGAGCGGGCGTACGCGGACCCGGAGGTGCGGGCCCGGGTGGCCCGCTGGCTGGCGGCCCGGCCGCACTACGCGCCGAACGCGGTGGGCCCGGACCGGGCGCAGTGGGAGGAGCTGACGGCGGGCTGAGGGCGCCCCGACGGGGCCCTGCGGCGGCTCACGGGCCGGCGGGCGCACCGAGGACGTCGGCGAGGTCGTAGCCGACGACCTCCTCCAGCTGGGCGTACGTACAGCTCTCCGGCGCCCGGTCGGGCCGCCAGCGGCGGAACCGGGCGGTGTGCCGGAAACGGTCGCCCTCCATGTGGTCGTACGCCACCTCGCAGACGCGCTCGGGGCGCAGCGGTACCCAGGAGAGGTCCTTCTTGCCGGTCCAGCGGCTCTGCGCGCCGGGCAGCCGGGCGCTCTCGTGGGCGGACTGCTCGGCCCAGGCGGCCCAGGGGTGGCCGGTGGCGTCGGCCATGCGCAGGGGCGCGAGCTCCTCCACCAGCTCGGCGCGGCGCTTCATGGGGAAGGCGGCGCAGACCCCGACGTGCTGGAGGGCGCCGTGGGCGTCGTGGAGGCCCAGGAGCAGCGATCCGACGATCGGACCGCTCTTGTGGAAACGGAAACCCGCGATGACGACGTCGGCCGTACGCTCGTGCTTGATCTTGAACATGAGGCGGGCATCGGGCCGGTAGGGCAGATCGAGGGGTTTGGCGATCACCCCGTCGAGCCCGGCGCCCTCGAACCGCTCGAACCACTCCTGCGCCAGCGCGGGATCGGTGGTCGCGGGCGCGAGGTGGACGGGGGGCGAAGCGGTGGACAGGGCATCGGCCAGGGCGCTGCGGCGGTCGGCGAGCGGGGTGTCGAGGAGCGCCCGGTCGCCGAGGGCCAGCAGATCGAAGGCGACGAAGCTGGCGGGGGTGGTCCGCGCCAGCAGGTCGACCCGGGACTGCGCGGGATGGATCCGCTCGGTCAGCCGGTCGAAGTCGAGCCGCCCGTCGTGGACGATGACGATCTCGCCGTCCACCACGCAGCGGTCCGGCAGGTTGTCCCGCAGAGCGGTCACCAGCTCGGGGAAATACCGGGTCAGGGTCTTGCCGGTACGGCTGCCGATCTCCACCTCGTCGCCGTCGCGGTGCACGACGGCCCGGAAACCGTCCCATTTGGCCTCGTACTGCATACCGGGCGGGATCTTGGCCACCGACTTGGCGAGCATCGGCTTCACGGGCGGCATCACGGGCAGATCCATGTCTCAGATTCTGCGACGGTGCGTCCCCTCCCGCCCGGTATGCGCACCTGGCGGGGGCCGCCTACCGTGGCGCACATGGGTGCATCCGGTAACGCGATCGAGCTGGACGCGGGCGGGCGGACCGTACGGCTGTCCAGCCCGGACAAGATCTACTTCCCCGAGCGGGGACTGACGAAGCTGGACGTGGCGCAGTACTACCTGGCCGTGGCCGACGGAATCACCCGCGCCCTGCGCAACCGGCCCACCACCCTGGAGCGCTACCCCGAGGGAGTGGAGGGCGAGTCCTTCTTCCAGAAGCGCGCCCCGAAGAACCTGCCCGACTGGATCCCGACCGCCCACATCGAGTTCCCCAGCGGGCGCACCGCCGACGAGATCTGCCCGACCGAACCGGCCGCCGTCCTGTGGGCCGCCAACCTGGGCTGCCTGACCTTCCACCCCTGGCCGGTACGCCGCGAGGACACCGACCGGCCCGACGAACTGCGCATCGACCTGGACCCGCAGCCCGGCACCGACTACCACCACGCGGTGATCTGCGCCCACGAACTGCGCGACGTACTGGAGGACCTGGGCCTGCGCGGCTGGCCCAAGACCTCGGGCGGCCGGGGCCTGCACGTCTTCGTCCCGATCGAGCCGCGCTGGACGTTCACCGAGGTCCGGCGCTGCGCCATCGCGATCGGCCGCGAGCTGGAACAGCGGATGCCCGGCAAGGTCACCACGGCGTGGTGGAAGGAGGAACGCGGCGAGCGGATCTTCGTCGACTACAACCAGACCGCCCGCGACCGCACGATCGCCTCCGCCTACTCCGTACGCCCGCGTCCGCACGCACCGGTGTCGGCCCCGCTGCGCTGGGGCGAGATCGACTCCGCCGAGCCCCGGGACTTCGACATCACCACGATGCCCGCACGCTACGCCGAACTCGGCGACCTGCACGCGGACATGGACGACCACGCCTTCACCCTCGACGCCGCCCTGGAGCTGGCCGAGCGCCACGAGCACGACCACGGCCTGGGCGACATGCCGTACCCGCCGGACTACCCGAAGATGCCGGGCGAACCGAAGCGCGTCCAGCCGAGCCGCGCCAAGCACGAGGACGCCCCACACGAGGACCCACCGCACGAGGACCCCCCGCACCAGGCGTGAGACCGCTGCGCGGCGGCGGCCGCCGGTGGCCGGTACCCGCCGTGAACGGGTGTTGATCAGTCGTTGATCGGACGTCCATCGGCGGCCGTGAGGATCTCCGGCATGTCGATGAACACCGTCTCCACCACCACCGCCACCACCGCGCCCGACTGGTACGAACTCGCGCTGTGCGCCCAGACGGGACCGGGCTTCTTCTTCCCGGAGCCCGGTTCGTCCCTGCGGGAGGCGAAGCGGCTGTGCGGGGCGTGCGAGGGCCGCGTGGCATGCCTGGAGTACGCGCTCGCCAACGACGAGCGCTTCGGCGTCTGGGGCGGCCTCTCCGAGTCGGAGCGCCTGGCCCTGCGCCGGCGCAGCTGACCGCGAGCGGGCCGACGGCACGCACGAAACCCCGGCGGAGTACGGCCCCGCCGGGGTTTCGAAGCCGGCCGCCCGAGCGGGCGCCGACGGGTGGGCGTGCGGCCGGTCAGGCCTTGCGGGCCGCGATCCGGGCCGCGCGGGCGGCGAGCCGCTCGTCGAACTTGCGGGCCTCGGAGTCCAGGCCGTTCATGAACAGGCCCAGCTCCTCCTGCGCCTGTCGGCCGTCCGGGCCGAGACCGTCGATCTCCATGATCTTCAGGAAGCGGATCACGGGGCTCAGCACGTCGTCGTGGTGGATCCGCAGGTTGTAGACCCCGCCGATCGCCATCTGGGCGGCCATCCGCTCGAAGCCGGGCATGCCGTGTCCGGGCATCCGGAAGTTGACCACGACGTCCCGCACGGCCTGCATGGTCAGGTCCGGGGCGATCTCGAAGGCGGCGCCCAGCAGGTTGCGGTAGAAGATCATGTGCAGGTTCTCGTCCTGCGCGATGCGGGCCAGCATCCGGTCGCAGACCGGGTCACCGGACTGGTGGCCGGTGTTGCGGTGCGAGATGCGCGTCGCGAGCTCCTGGAAGGCCACGTACGCCACCGAGTGCAGCATCGAGTGGCGGTTGTCGGACTCGAACCCCTCCGACATGTGCTGCATGCGGAACGCCTCGAGCTTGTCCGGGTCCACGGCGCGCGAGGCCAGCAGGTAGTCGCGCATCACGATGCCGTGGCGGCCCTCCTCGGCCGTCCAGCGGTGCACCCAGGTGCCCCAGGCGCCGTTGCGGCCGAAGAGCGTGGCGATCTCGTGGTGGTAGCTCGGGAGGTTGTCCTCCGTCAGCAGGTTCACGACCAGCGCGATCTTGCCGATCTCCGTGACCTTGGACTGCTCCGGGTCCCACGCCTCGCCGTCCTCGAAGAGGGCGGGGAAGTTGCGGCCGTCGCTCCACGGAACGTACTCGTGGGGCATCCAGTCCTTGGTGACCTTCAGATGGCGGTTGAGCTCCTTTTCGACCACCTCTTCCAGCGCGTACAGCAGCTTGGCGTCGGTCCACGCCTCCGAGCTGCCGAGGAGGGGAGAGGTGATCGTCACGGGTGCTCCTGGGGACAAAGCGAATTACCTACGGTTCCGTAGCCTACGAACCCGTAGGTTAAGCGGAGCGTGAGCACCAGCCAAGCCCCAGGCGTTCATATGCCCGGTTACGTCCGGTTATATATGCAGTTGGAGGGGGCGTGAGAAGGGTTCGGCCCGGCGAAAGTCGCGCCCGCGGGTGGCCGTGACACCCGCCTTGACGGCCGGGGCCGCGCGCAAGGACCCGGCGCGCCGCGCCGAGCGGTGAGCTACGGTCGGTAGTGCACGTCTCACAGCGGGCAACCCGCGCCCGCCCCGACGCACCTCGCAATCCTGGAGCAGCACGATGACGGGCACCCTCCGCGGCCTGCGACCGGCCCACGAGATCCGGCAGGTCCCGCGCGACGCGGCGAAGCTGAACCACTCGATACGCCTGCCCGGCAACGCGCACTGCGCAGGCAGTGCCCGTTCCGGCGTACGGACCCTGCTCACCCGGCACGGGCTGCCCTGCCTCTGCGACTCCGCGGCCCTCGCCGCCTCCGAGCTCGTCGCGTGCGCCCACCGCTTCACCCCCGGGAAGGAGATGCTGCTGAACGTCCGCTGGCAGTTCGACGCCCTGCGCGTCGTGCTCTACGACCAGCACCCGGCGCACTCCTCGCCCGAAGCGAGCGAGGAGTGCCGCGGCCGGCGCAGCCGGGGCATGTGGCTGCTCGCCGCCGCCGTCGAGGCCTGCGGAGGCGACTGGGGGCTCACCCCCGTCCTCACCCCCGTGGGAGGCGCCAAGACCTGGGCCCTGCTGCCGCTGCCGCCGGCGCCCTAGCCGCGCTCCGGCCGGCCGCCGGGTGCGCCGTCACCCGTGCCACAGCGCCTCCCGCACCTCCTCGGCCGTGGTCGGCTTCAGCTCGCCGTCGAGCAGCAGCCACCGGGTGATCCCGATCGACTCCAGGAACGGCACGTCGTGGCTCGCCACCAGCAGCGCGCCCTCGTACGACTCCAGCGCGCCCGTCAACTGCCGCACGCTCGCCAGGTCCAGGTTGTTCGTCGGCTCGTCCAGCATCAGCAGCTGCGGAGCCGGCTCCGCCAGCAGCAGCGCGGCCAGCGCCGCCCGGAACCGCTCGCCGCCCGACAGCGTGCCGGCCGGCCGGTCCGCACGGGCACCCCGGAACAGGAAGTGCGCGAGCCGCGCCCGGATCACGTTGTTCGAGGCGTGCGGGGCGAACCGCGCCACGTTCTCCACCACCGAACGGCTCTCGTCCAGCACGTCCAGGCGCTGCGGCAGGAACCGCGTCGGCACATGGGTCACCGCCTCCCCGGACACCGGCGCGAGCAGCCCCGCGATCGTGCGCAGCAGGGTCGTCTTGCCCGAACCGTTGCCGCCCACCAGCGCGATCCGCTCCGGACCGCGCAGCTCCCACTCGCCCGCCGCCCTGGCCCCGTGCGCCAGGCGCACATTGCTCAGGGTCAGCACCCGGCGCCCCGGATGGACCTGGGTGGCGGGCAGTTCGATCCGGATCTCGTCGTCGTCCCGGACGGCCTCCACCGCCTGGTCGAGACGCTCCCTCGCCTGGGCCAGCTTCTCCGTGTGCAAGATGCGGTGCTTGCCGGCCGACTCCTGCGCCGCGCGCTTGCGGGCACCCATGACGATCTTCGGCTCGCGCTTCTGGTCGTTCATCTTCTGGCCGTACCGCTTGCGCCGCGCCAGCTTGGCGTGCGCGTCCGACAGTTCGCGCTTCTGCCGCTGTACGTCGGCCTCCGCGACCCGGACCATCCGCTCGGCCGCGTCCTGTTCGGCGGCGAGCTGGTCCTCGTACGCCGTGAAGTTCCCGCCGTACCAGCGGACTTCGCCGTCGTGCAGGTCGGCGATCTGGTCGACCCGCTCCAGCAGCTCCCGGTCGTGACTGACCAGGACCATCACCCCGGACCAGGACTCGATCGCCGCGTACAGGCGGCGCCGGGCCCGCAGGTCCAGGTTGTTCGTCGGCTCGTCCAGCAGCAGGACGTCGGGCCGGGCGAGCAGCAGCGCCGCCAGGCGCAGCAGCACGCATTCGCCGCCGGACAGTTCGCCGACCGTACGGTCCAGGCCGATCCGGGCGAGGCCGAGCTGGTCGAGGGTGGCCAGCGCCCGCTCCTCGACGTCCCAGTCGTCGCCGACCGCGGCGAAGTTCGCCTCGGTGGCCTCGCCCGCCTCGATGGCGTGCAGGGCGGCACGGGTGGCGCGGATGCCGAGCGCCTCGTCGACGCGCAGGGCGGTGTCGAGAGTGACGCTCTGCGGGAGGTGGCCGATGGTGCCGGCCACGGCCACCTGGCCGTCCGACGGGGTGAGCTCACCCGCGAGGAGCTTCAGCAGGGTGGACTTGCCGCAGCCGTTGAGCCCGATCAGGCCGGTACGGCCGGGGCCGACGGCCAGCTGGAAGCCGTCGAAGACGGGAGTGCCGTCGGGCCAGTCGAAGGACAGGGCGGAGCAGGTGAGGAAAACGGGGGCATGACTCATGGAGGCCTCCAGGTTGCGTGAATGGTGCGTGCAACGCGGGGAGACAGCCGACGGACGGTCACGTGGAAGGGTGAAAGCGGGTCGGTCGGTGTCTCAACCTCGGAAGAGCAACGTCCTGCTCCGTTCGACGGCAATGGGGCGTCAACGAAGCTACGGGCGGCCCGGGGCCGCCCGCAAACGAATAAGAGCCGCCCGGGTCAGTGGGGGTCGCGCATCAGCTCGGCCAGGCTGTGGTCCATGTCGAGGTACAGGTGCTCCAGCCCCGGCGGCACGACCGTCGCGGCCCGCTCCAGGAACCGGTGCAGTTCGGCCGTCAGCATCAGCACGATCGCCACGCCCTCGGGTGCGTGGAACTCGATCGTCGTCCGGTCCGGGTCGTACGGCCGCACTCGCACGTCACCCCAGCCCGTCGGCCGGTCCAGGCCCGATTCGAGGAGCTCGCGCGCGAACGTCCACGACACCTCGACACCCTCGAGGGTGGCGGGAGCCGGGAAGGCCATGCGCACGGCGAAGGGATCCGCGCGGTCGTAGCAGAGCGTGACGGGCACGGTCTCGACCTTCGGGGCGGTGGCGACCAGACGGGCCTGTACGGCCTGCTCGATAACGGTGATCAAGGCTCGCTCCCTTGCGGCGGATCTGCTGCCGGGCGTGCGTGGAACCCGGCAACCGGATAGACGCGGGAATCGGCAAATCCGTGCATGCGAACCGACGTGAGCTGTGTCACCGATTGGCTGGAACGCGTCCGTTTGATCGCACGGAGTGACGGCGTGAGGGCTGCGGGTCCAGGGGACTCAGTCGGTGCCGCACGCCCCGGAGTGATCACAAAACGGCTGGTTCCCGCTCACTCCACAAGCGCAAAGCATCGCCCTGGTCTCCCGCCGGACGCTCCCGTCGGGAGTCGTCACGCGCAGGTCGCCGCGCATCACCAGCTGGCCGGCGGCCGACCGTACGACCGTGGTCGGCCGGTCCGGCTCCTCATCCGGTCCCCCCTCGGCGAGCCGGTACTGCAACGCGCCCGAGGGGCACCGCCGGATCACCTCGGCGACCCGCTCCGGCTCCGCGCCGTCCGGCTGCACCCACGGACGCTTCCCCGAGTCGAACACCTCGGGCAGACCGCGCACGCACGCGGCGGCGTGCAGGCACCGCCCGGTGTCGTACGTGACGGTGATGCGCTTGCCGTCGTAGGCCTTGGGTTCCTTGGAGGGCATGGCCTCAGCCTAGGAACCCGGCGGCGCGGACGCACCCTGGACGCCGAATCCGGGGTGCATTAGCTTCCGGCGCCATGAGACTTCTGGGAGTTGGCATGTGCGCGGCGGTTCTGGCCCTGGGGCTGCTGGCCGCCCCGGCCCACGCGGACGGCGGGACGGACCTCGGGACGGACGGCACGGACGCGACGGGCACGGCGGACGTGCAGGGTTTACGCGGCACGGGCTGGGCCGTCAAGGACACCGCCAAGGACGCCCGCTTCCGCGGCCTGGCGGCCGTCAGCCGCACCACGGCCTGGGTCGCCGGCACCAAGGGCACGGTGCTGCGCACCGTCGACGGCGGCCGCAGCTGGCGGGACGTCTCACCGCCGGGCGCGGTCGCGGAGGGCCTGGAACTGCGCGACATCGAGGCCTTCGACGCGCGCCGCGCGGTGGCCCTGTCCATCGGCGAGGGCGGGGCGTCGCGGGTGCTGCGCACCGAAGACGGCGGCGCCACGTGGGCCGAGACCTTCCGCAACCCCGACCCGCGCGCCTTCTACGACTGCCTCACCTTCTTCGACCCCCGGCACGGGCTGGCCGTGAGCGATCCGGTGGACGGCAGGTTCCGGATCCTGTCCACGGACGACGGCGGCCGGAACTGGACGGTGCTGCCGGGCGCGGGGATGCCGGACGCCCTGCCCGGCGAGGCGGGTTTCGCCGCGAGCGGCCAGTGCCTGGTGAGCGCCGGACCGCGGGACGTCTGGCTGGCCACGGGCGGCGGCGCGACCGCCCGGATCCTCCACTCGGCGGACCGCGGCCGCACCTGGCGCGTCGCCGAATCGGGCCTCCCGGCGGGCGACCCGGCCAAGGGGGTCTTCGCCCTGGCCTTCCGCGACCGTACGAC
>NZ_JBHYVA010000163.1:4555-14090 GCF_042750055.1 Streptomyces sp. NPDC059456 | reverse complement strand
GAGCCGGGGGCCAGCCCCGGTACGTCGACCTGGCGGGCGCGGGACCGTCCGAACGCCCGGTTCTGCCGGCCCAGGGCCTTGATCCGGGCCCGGTCGAGCCGGTTCTGGTCGCGCCGGCGGTGGCGGTCCTGCTCCCGCTCGCGCTTGTCCTCGCGCACCTCGTCGACCGCCTCGTCGAGGGTGCGGACCCCCTCCAGCAGCATGAGCGACCAGGCGCCGAAGGTCTCGCGGGGGGCCCGCAGCCAGCGGACCATCCGGATCTGCGGCAACGGCCGCGGGATCAGGCCCTGTTCGCGCAGCGCCGCCCGGCGGGTCTGCTTCAGGGCGCGGTCGAAGAGGACGGCCGCCGAGAGCGACATCCCGGAGAAGAACTGCGGGGCCCCGTCGTGTCCGGCGCCGCGCGGCGCGTGCACCCAGTTGAACCAGGCGGCCGCGCCCGCGAACAGCCAGACCAGCATGCGGGAGCCGAGGGCGGCGTCACCGTGGCTCGCCTCGCGGACGGCCAGCACCGAGCAGAACATGGCGGCGCCGTCGAGGCCGAACGGGACCAGGTACTCCCAGCCCCCGGAGAGGTTGAGGTTCTGCCGGCCGAAGCCGACCAGTCCGTGGAAGGAGAGCGCGGCGGCCACCGCCGCGCAGCAGAACAGCAGGACGTAGGAGGCGGTTCCGTAGACGGCTTCCTTGCGCCGCCGACGCTCTTCGCTGCGCTCCCAGGTGTCCTCGGCCGCTGCCTTCTCGCCCTCCCGCTTGCCCCGCGCCAGCACCGCGACCGCCGCAAGCACGCCCAGGATCAGCAGGCTGCCGGGCAGCAGCCAGTCCAGCGATATGTCGGTCAGTCTCATGCGGATGTCCCTTGCCTCTGCCTCGCGTGTGCGGCCTTCCGGGAGCCATGGTGGCGCAGGAGATCGGCTCGGCACGCGGCTTTCGGGGCAAGTGGACGCCATCGGGGGGTGGCGCGCGCCGGATAGGGTGTTGTGGTTCGAACTGCCGCTCGTGCGACCGGAGTTGCGTTCGATTACGGTCAGTCGTACGAGTGGGTTCAGATGTCAGGCGGCAGCCGTGAGGCGGACGATGCGGTCCGCGTCGCAGGTGCGGGGGCACGTGGTGCAGGTGTCCTCCGGCCGGATCGTGTAGAAGAGGCAGCAGCTCGCCCGGTCCCGGGTGGGCAGCCGCTCACCGCCCGGACCGGAGAGGGTGCGGAACGCCGCACCCCCGGTGTACGGGGCCGTCCTGCCGGGCAGCAGCGCGCCCAGCTCGGCCATGGCCCGCTCCTCCTCGCCCACGAGCTTGCCGAGGTGCCAGACGCCCGAGACGATCTCGTCGGTCACCATGCCCCACAGGGCGCGGCGCCCCCGCCGCATGCGCGGGCCGAAGCCCTCCAGCAGCGGTTCGAGGTGCCGGGCCACCGCAGCCCGTACCTCGGCGCGCAGCGCCTCCTCGTCGGGCACGACACGGGCCCCGGGGAGGGTGGCCGCCGGATCGTCCGGCAGGCAGGCGAAGGACTCGATGCGCACGCTCATGCGGCCCCCGGTCCGGTGGAAGGCCACCTCCCCCGTGGGCAGGTCGGGCACCCGCCGGGCGAGGAACCAGGGGGCCGTGACCAGCAGACAGGCGGGCCAGGCGTACCGGTGCAGCCCGAAGGTGGCCACGACGTCGGGGCGGGCCTGGCGGCCGTGGTCCCGCAGGACCTGGGCCTCGTCCCAGGCGAGGTAGCCGTCGAGTTCGGCTCCGCCGGCCGCGAGCTCGTCCGCGCCGATCCACCCCACACCGCGAGGGGCGGTCTCGTGCGCGGCGCGCTCGACGACCTGGAGACTGCCGTACATCTCGGTCAGCCGTGCGTACGCGTCCGCCACCGGGGAGCCGGCCGGGAGCAGGGCGTGGGCAGGGCTGTCGGGCATGGCGGGACCACCGATCCACACGGTCGGAAGAAGAGAAGGTAAGCCTTACCTTAACTGATCTCCCGTGGCCTGTACCAGCACCCTCCGGACCCCGTCACCTATTCTCGGGAGAGCCCAGGTCGAGACCCCGAGGAGGACCGAGTGCACGAAGCGGCCCACGTCAGGGTGACGGCGCTGATCCCCACGCAGAAGGTGCTGCGCCATTCGGTGCGCGGCCAGGTGCTCCACGCGCTGCGCGCCGCGCTCGTCGACGGGGAGCTGGTGCCGGGGGAGATCTACTCCGGGCCCGCCCTGGGGGAGCGCTTCGGGGT
Organism: Streptomyces sp. NPDC059456; assembly: GCF_042750055.1. Classification (NCBI taxonomy): domain Bacteria; kingdom Bacillati; phylum Actinomycetota; class Actinomycetes; order Kitasatosporales; family Streptomycetaceae; genus Streptomyces; species Streptomyces sp. NPDC059456. Next base: position 11,881 of record NZ_JBHYVA010000163.1, on the reverse strand, counting down.
CTCCGCGACGCCCGTGCGCGAGGCGATGCAGCAGCTGGCGCTGGAAGGGGCGGTGGAGTGCCTGCCGAACCGCGGCTTCCGGGTGCTGTCCCGTACGCCGCGGGCGCTGGCCGAGCTCGCGGAAGTACGGGCGCTGCTGGAGGTCCCGGTGATGCTGCGGCTGGCCCGTACGGTCCCGGCGGAGGCCTGGGCGGAGCTGCGCCCGGCGGCGGCCGCCACGGCCGAGGCCGCCGCGGCCGGCGACCTGCCGGCCTACGCGGACGCGGACCGGGCGTTCCACCGGGAGGTGCTCTCCCTCGGCGGGAACGAGCAGCTGGTCTCCGTGGCCGAGGACCTGCACCGCCGGTCGCAGTGGCCGCTGCCGGGGGCCCCGCGGACCCGCCGGGAGGACCTCGTCGCGGACGCGGCGGAGCACTCGGCCCTGCTGGAGGCCCTGATCGCGGGCGACCTCCCGGCCCTGGAACCCCTGATCCGCGGCCACTTCACCACGCCCTGACGCCCCCTGACCGGACCCCGCCGGACTTCCGGGGGCCGGTGGGGTGTGTCAGGCGGTCGGGGCCGGGTGGAGCTGGTCCGCCAGCCAGGTGGGGATGCCTCCCAGCAGGTGGAACAGGCGGCGGGCCTCCGCGCGCAGCCGGGCCGCCTCCGGTTCCGGCTCGGCCTCGGCCAGCGCGGCCAGCGCCGGGGCCGTGCCGATCAGGAAGCCCAGGTCCTCCCGGATGCGCAGGGACTCCGTGAAGCCCTTGCGGGCCTCCGCCACCTCCCCGTCCCGCAGTGCCAGCGCCGCCAGGTGCCGCCAGGTGAACGACAGCAGCAGCGTGTCCCCGTGCGCCAGCGCGCCCGCGTGGGCCCGGTGGTACGCGGGCCGCGCCGACTGGGGCGCGTCCGCCAGGTGTTCGGCGACCAGGCCCCGGCGGAAGTCCAGCAGCGGCCGCGTCCGGGACCCGGGGGACAGCAGCGCCGCCGCCCGGCCCAGGGCGGAGCGGGCCTCGTCCGAGCGGTCGCGGACCCCGAGCACGGTCGCCGCGTACGCCAGCTGCCCGCGCTCGCAGGCCGCCGCGCCCCGCGCGTCGTCGTCCTGGGCGGCCGCCTCCGCGACCCGCAGCGCGTCCTCCGCCTCGGCCCAGCCCTGCCCGGTGAACAGGCACCGCTCGACCAGCAGCGCGGTCCGCTGCACGGCCGCGCCGGGGTCGGGCAGGTGGGGCGTCAGCAGGGCCGCCGCGTCGGTCCAACAGCCGCGCGAGCGCAGCCGCCATATCGCCCGCTGGAGGGGGTCGTCTCCCCCGGCGGTTCCGGCACCGGACATGGCGGTATCCGCCACATTGCCCTCCCCAAAGCAACCAAGCAGCACGTCGTCGAGCCCTTGGGCCGAAATGAGAGCACGGATCGACGGCCGCGGCCAAGGGGTCGGGTGAACTCTTTCACAAAGTCCGGACGCCGTGTCAGGCCTCCGCCGCCGCCCCTGGCCGGATCTGCTCAGCTCATCCGCAGTGCCAGGAAGAAGTCGAGCTTGTCCTCCAGCCGCGAGAGGTCACGTCCCGTCAACTGCTCGATTCGCCCGACCCGGTACCGCAGCGTGTTGACGTGCAGGTGCAGCCGCGTCGCGCAGCGCGTCCACGAGCCGTCGCAGTCGAGGAACGCCTCCAGCGTCGGGATCAGCTCGGCGCGGTGGCGGCGGTCGTAGTCCCGCAGCGGGTCCAGCAGGCGCGCCGTGAAGGCGCGGCGCACGTCGTCCGGGACGAACGGCAGCAGCAGGACGTGCGAGGCCAGCTCGTGGTGGCCGGCCGCGCAGACCCGGCCCGGGCGGGCCGCGGCGACCCGGCGGGCGTGCCGGGCCTCCTCCAGCGCCCCGCGCAGCCCCTCCGCGGAGTGCACGGCCGCGCTGACGCCCAGCGTGAGCCGGCCGTCGCCGTCGAGCCCGGCCTGCAGGGGCTCCCGTACGACGGAGAGCAGCTCGTCGGCGTGCAGGGCGCTGTCCGGGCCGCCCTTCTCCTCGCCGGGCTCCCCGGGCAGCGCGGGCAGCGGTACGAGCGCGATGGCCTCGTCACCCGCATGGGCCACCGCGATCCGGTCCGAGGGCTCGGGCCCCGAGACGGACGGGTCGACCAGGATCTCCTCCAGCAGGGACTGGGCCACCGGGCCGCCGGGGACGTCCCCGCCGTCCCAGTCGACCCGCGCCACGACGACCTGCCAGTGCGGGGCGGTGCCCAGCCCGGGCAGCAGCACCGGGGCCGCGACCCGCAGGCGGGCGGCGATCTCGGCCGGCGGGGCACCCGTCTGGACCAGCTCCAGCACCTCCTGGGCCAGCCGGCGGCGCACCGTGCGGGCCGCGTCGCGCCGGTCCCGCTCGACGGCGATCAGCTGGGTCACGCCCTGGAGCAGGTCGAGCCGCTCGGCGGGCCAGTCGCCGGCGTCCGCCTCGACGGCCAGCAGCCAGTCCGAGAGCACGGTTTCCCGCACGTCACGGGCCCCGGGACCGCCCGGCCCGCGGCCCGCTCCCCTGATCGGGAACAGGGAGTACGTAATACCCTGGAGGGAGATCCGGTGCGGGCCCCTGCGCCCGGTGCGGACCGCCGCCAGGTGCTCTCCGGCCAGCACCGCGCAGACGCCTGGTGCCAGGGGTTCTCCCGCGCCGGCGATCTGCCGGCCCGTGGGGGACAGCACCCAGGCGCGCAGATCGAGGTCCGTGGTGAGCAGATCCAGCACCACATCGGGTCCACCGCCCGCGGGGCCCGAGGTCATCAGACGGCGGTGGCGGTCCACGACGGCCGCCAGGTCCCCCGCACGCTCGCCCGAGACCTGCCGCACGACGTACTCGGTGATCGTGGCGAATGCAACGTCCTCGTTCACGGCGAACAGCGGCAGCCGGTTGCGCCGACAGGCTGAAACGAGATCGTCGGGGACGTCCCCCAGCTCCGCCTCGCCGGCCGCGAGGCCGGCGACGCCCGCGCTCGCGAGGATTCGTACGAACGGCTCGGAGTCGGCCGAATTTCTTCGCCACGCCAGGCCAGTGAGGACGAGTTCGCCCCCGGTGAGGTATCGGCTTGGATCCCTCAGGTCGGTCGTCATGACGCCGCGGACCGTCCGGTCGAGTTCGTCCTCGCCGCCCAGCAGCCGCAGCCCCAGCGCCTCGGTTTCCAGCAGTGCGCGCAGCCGCATGGTGTCGCCGCCGATCTGTCTCGAATGTTGCCGTTGGAAATCGGGCAGGTCGTTGCATCCTGCCTTTCATACGAATCTACAAGACGAGGGAGGCAGCCAGCCAACTCCTTCATGGTTTCGGTGACTGCACCCGGAGGACGCACGGCTTGTGTACTGACTCCACACCGCGTTAACAGCACGTGAACGACCAGTCGAGGGCCCCCAGGGCCTCCTGGCTTGAAGTGAACGACACGATGAAGAAGAAGAGAGCCGCACATGGACTTCCTTCGCCCCGCCAGCTGGGAGGAGGCACTCGCCGCTAAGGCCGAGTACCCCACAGCTGTGCCGATTGCGGGTGGCACCGACATCATGGTCGAGATCAACTTCGACCACCGCCGTCCGGAGTACCTCCTCGACCTCAACCGCATCGGTCTGCTGCGGGAGTGGGAGGTAGGCGAGGAGGTCACCAAGCTCGGCGCCTCCGTCCCGTACACCCAGATCATGGAGAACCTGCGCGGCACGCTGCCGGGTCTCGCGCTCGCCTCGCACACGGTCGCGTCCCCGCAGATCCGCAACCGCGGCGGTGTCGGCGGCAACCTCGGTTGCGCCTCGCCCGCCGGTGACTCCCACCCCGCCCTCCTCGCCGCCGGCGCCGAGGTCGAGGTCGAGTCCGTACGCGGCTCGCGCCTGATCCCGATCGACGAGTTCTACACCGGCGTCAAGCGCAACGCGCTCGCCGCCGACGAGCTCATCAAGACGGTCCACATCAAGAACGCCACGGGCCCGCAGCAGTACTCCAAGGTCGGAACGCGCAACGCGATGGTCATCGCCGTCTGCGCCTTCGGCCTCGCGCTGCACCCCGAGACCCGCACCGTCCGTACGGGCATCGGTTCGGCCGCCCCCACCCCGATCCGGGCGAAGGCCGCCGAGGAGTTCCTGAACGCCGCGCTCGAAGAGGGTGGCTTCTGGGAGTCCCGCAAGGTCATCACCCCGTCGATCGCCAAGCAGTTCGGTGAGCTCGCCACGGGCGCGGCCAACCCGATCGACGACGTTCGCGGCACGGCGAAGTACCGCCGTCACGCGGTCGGCATCATGGCTCGCCGCCAGCTCGTCTGGACGTGGGAGCAGTACCGCGGCACCAACGGCCGCTCGCTTGAAGGGGCTGCGTAACCATGCGCGTCAATTTCACCGTCAACGGTCGTCAGCAGGAAGCCGACGACGTGTGGGAGGGCGAGTCCCTCCTGTACGTGCTGCGCGAGCGACTGGGCCTGCCCGGCTCCAAGAACGCCTGCGAGCAGGGCGAGTGCGGTTCCTGCACCGTCCGCCTCGACGGCGTGCCGGTCTGTTCCTGCCTGGTCGCGGCCGGCCAGGTCGAGGGCCGCGACGTCGTGACCGTCGAGGGCCTCGCCGACTTCGCCAAGCAGCGCGAGGCGCACGGCCACGGCGGTGCCTGCGGCACCGGCGGCGGCTGCGGCAGCACGGGCGTGTCCACCGACGAGGCCAAGCAGTGGTCCGCCAAGGGCACCGACTCCCAGACCGGCGAGGGCGTCCAGCTCTCCACCATCCAGCAGGCGTTCATCGACGCCGGCGCCGTCCAGTGCGGCTTCTGCACCCCGGGCCTGCTGGTCCAGGCGGACGCCCTCCTGGAGCGCACTGCCGACCCGTCCGACCAGGACATCCGTGAGGCCCTGTCCGGCAACCTCTGCCGCTGCACGGGCTACGAGAAGATCCTCGACGCGGTCCGCCTCGCGGCCGCCCGTCAGGGAGAGGCGCTCTGATCATGGCCAACACTCGCACCGCGCCTTCCGGTACGCCGACGAACGTCACCCAGAAGCACAACAAGGGTGGCATCGGCGAGTCCACGCTCCGCCCGGACGGCACTCTCAAGGTCACCGGTGAGTTCGCGTACTCCTCGGACATGTGGCACGAGGACATGCTGTGGGGCCAGACCCTGCGCAGCACCGTCGCCCACGCCGAGATCGCGTCCATCGACATCTCCGAGGCCCTGGCCATGCCGGGCGTCTACTCGGTCCTGACGTACGACGACCTGCCGGCCGCGATGAAGAACTACGGCCTGGAGATCCAGGACACCCCGGTCCTCGCCAACGGCCGGGTGCGCCACCACGGTGAGCCGGTCGCCCTCGTGGCCGCCGACCACCCGGAGACCGCCCGCCGCGCGGCCGCCAAAATCAAGATCGACTACCGTGAGCTGCCGCTCGTCACGGACGAGGCCTCGGCCCTGGCCGCGGACGCGCCGCTGATCCACGAGGGCCGCGACGACCACCACTCCGGTCACGTCCCGCACCCGAACATCGTGCACCGCCAGCCGATCATCCGCGGCAACGTGGAGGAGGCCCGCAAGCGCGCCGACGTCATCGTCGAGGGCGAGTACACCTTCGGCATGCAGGACCAGGCCTTCCTCGGCCCGGAGTCCGGTCTCGCCGTGCCCTCCGAGGACGGCGGCGTCGACCTCTACGTCGCCACCCAGTGGCTGCACTCGGACCTCCAGCAGATCGCCCCGGTCCTGGGCCTGCCGCCGGAGAAGGTCCGCATGACGCTCTCGGGCGTCGGCGGTGCCTTCGGCGGCCGCGAGGACATCTCGATGCAGATCCACGCCTGCCTGCTGGCGCTGGCCACGAACAAGCCGGTCAAGATCGTCTACAACCGGTTCGAGTCCTTCTTCGGCCACGTGCACCGTCACCCGGCGAAGCTGTACTACGAGCACGGCGCCACCAAGGACGGCAAGCTCACGCACATGAAGTGCAAGATCGTCCTGGATGGCGGCGCGTACGCGTCGGCCTCCCCGGCGGTCGTGGGCAACGCCTCCTCCCTCTCCGTCGGCCCGTACGTCATCGACGACGTCGACATCGAGGCGATCGCGCTCTACACGAACAACCCGCCCTGTGGCGCGATGCGCGGCTTCGGCGCCGTCCAGGCCTGCTTCGCGTACGAGGCCCAGATGGACAAGCTCGCGGCGAAGCTGGGCATGGACCCGGTCGAGTTCCGCCAGCTGAACGCCATGGAGATGGGCACGATCATGCCCACCGGCCAGGTCGTGGACTCCCCGGCGCCGGTCGCCGAGCTGCTGCGCCGGGTCAAGGCCCGTCCGCTGCCGCCGGAGCGCCAGTGGGAGACCGCCGGCGAGGGCGCGGACGTCCGCGCACTGCCGGGCGGCCTCTCGAACACCACCCACGGCGAGGGCGTCGTCCGCGGCGTCGGCTACGCGGTCGGCATCAAGAACGTCGGCTTCTCCGAGGGCTTCGACGACTACTCGACCGCCCGCGTGCGCCTGGAGGTCATCGGCGGCGAGCCCGTCGCGATGGTCCACACGGCCATGGCGGAGGTCGGCCAGGGCGGCGTCACCGTCCACGCGCAGATCGCCCGCACCGAGCTGGGCGTCACGCAGGTGACCATCCACCCGGCCGACACGCAGGTCGGCTCCGCCGGTTCCACGTCCGCCTCGCGGCAGACGTACATGACCGGTGGCGCGGTGAAGAACACCTGTGAGCACGTCCGTGAGGCGCTGCTGGAGATGGGCCGCCGCAAGAACGGCTCCTACCACCCGGCGTGGGCGCACGCCGAGCTGCTCCTGGAGGGCGGCAAGGTCGTCACCGACGCCGGCGAGGTCCTCGCGGACATCGCCGACATCCTGGAGGACGAGGCCATCGACCTCGAGCTCGAGTTCCGGCACCGGCCGACCGTCGCCTTCGACCTGAAGACCGGCCAGGGCGACGGCCACGTCCAGTACACCTTCGCCGCGCACCGTGCGGTCGTCGAGGTGGACACCGAGCTCGGCCTGGTCAAGGTCGTCGAGCTGGCGACCGCCCAGGACGTCGGCAAGGCCCTGAACATGCTCTCCGTGGTCGGCCAGATCCAGGGTGGTACCACCCAGGGTCTCGGCGTGGCGGTCATGGAGGAGATCATCGTGGACCCGAAGACCGCGAAGGTGCGCAACCCCTCCTTCACGGACTACCTGATCCCGACCATCCTGGACACCCCGACCATCCCGGTCGACGTCCTGGAGCTCGCCGACCCGAACGCGCCGTACGGCCTGCGCGGTCTGGGCGAGGCCCCGACCCTCTCGTCCACCCCGGCCGTCCTCGCGGCGATCCGGGCGGCGACCGGTCTGGAGCTCAACAAGACGCCGATCCGTCCGGAAGCCCTCACCGGCACCCTCTAGGACGGCGT
>NZ_JBHYVA010000163.1:0-4545 GCF_042750055.1 Streptomyces sp. NPDC059456 | reverse complement strand
GTGCTGATCCCCTCCCCGGCCCCCTTTGTGTGGGGGGGGGGGGGGGGGGCGCCCCCCCCCCCCACCCCCACAGACTCTCCGGGCGGTGTGACACCGGGAACGTCACACTTCCAGTCCCACCGCCCGGAGCCAGAAGTCCGGAGTACGGAGAACCGCACCGCTCGCGGTCCGTCCCCCCGGCATCACCCCCACCGCAACACCCGGTGGCCCCGGCACCCCGGAGCCGCCACCAAGTACCGCAGAACCCCCGCAGTACCCGCAGTACACGCAGTGCACCTTCGCGTCGCCTCGGGCCGTCACCCCGGGTCGTGCAGCCAAACGGAGTTTCCCAAATCCCGCGTCTCCAATCTTCATGCGGGTGCCCCTTTGAACCTTGGGAGTTAGGCACCATGACCCAGTCGTCTGTAGAGCCCAAGACCACCGCGGAAGAGGCCGGCGACGGCTCTCGTACCCCCGCCGGGCGTTCTTGGCTCGACCGGTACTTTCACATCACCCATAGAGGGTCCAGCGTCGGAAATGAGATTCGTGGCGGCGTCACGACCTTCATGGCCATGGCGTACATCCTCCTGCTCAACCCACTGATCCTCTCCGGCAAGGACGTCGCCGGGGACACCATGAGCCAGAAGGCGCTCATCACCGCCACGGCGTTCGCCGCGGCGCTGACGACGCTCCTCATGGGCTTCGTCGGCAAGGTCCCGCTCGCGCTCGCCGCGGGCCTGTCGGTCTCGGGCGTGCTCTCCTCGCAGGTCGCCCCGCAGATGACCTGGCCGCAGGCCATGGGCATGTGCGTGATGTACGGCGTCGTGATCTGTCTCCTGGTCGTCACCGGCCTGCGTGAGATGATCATGAATGCGATCCCGCTCGCGCTCAAGCACGCGATCACCATGGGCATCGGCCTGTTCGTCGCCCTGATCGGCCTCGTGAAGGCCGGTTTCGTCGGCAACGGCGGTGAATTCGCTCCTCCGGTCCAGCTCGGCCCCGTCGGGCAGCTCGCCGGCTGGCCCGTCCTGATCTTCTGCATCACCCTGCTCGCCATCTTCATGCTGCAGGCCCGCAAGGTCCCCGGCGCGATCCTGATCGGCATCATCGGCGGCACCGTGATCGCCGCGATCGTCAACGCCGTCGCCGACGTCGACCCGAAGGCCTGGAAGAACGGCGCGCCCACCCTGGACGGCTCCGCCATCTCGATGCCGGACTTCTCGCTCTTCGGCAAGGTCTCCTTCGGCGGCTGGGGCGACGTCGGCGCCATGACGATCGGCATGATCGTCTTCACCCTGGTGCTCGCCGGCTTCTTCGACGCGATGGCCACCATCATCGGCGTCGGCACCGAGGCCAAGCTCGCCGACGACAAGGGCCGCATGCCGGGCCTGTCCAAGGCCCTGTTCATCGACGGCGCCGGCGGTGCCATCGGCGGCCTGACCGGAGGCTCCGGCCAGACCGTCTTCGTCGAGTCCGCCACCGGCGTCGGCGAGGGTGCCCGCACGGGTCTCGCCTCCGTCGTCACCGGCCTGTTCTTCGCCGCCTGCCTCTTCTTCACCCCGATCACGCAGATCGTCCCGGGTGAGGTCGCCTCCGCGGCCCTGGTCGTCATCGGCGCGATGATGATGCAGAACGCCCGCCACGTGGACTGGGCCGACAGCGCGACCGCCATCCCGGTCTTCCTGACCGTGGCGCTCATGCCCTTCACCTACTCGATCACCGCGGGCGTCGCCGCGGGCGTCATCTCCTACGTGGCCATCAAGATCGCGCAGGGCAAGGCCCGCGAGATCGGCGCCTTCATGTGGGCACTGACGGTGATCTTCGTGATCTTCTTCGCGGAGCACCCGATCGAGGCGTGGCTCGGCGTGAAGTAAGGCCCGGCCGGTGATCCGGCCCCCGCCCTCCACGCATCCGATACTGGTAAACGAACCCTCCGAGGAGGCCGCAATGCTGGACATCGCCGAAGAACTGAACCGGTGGGTCGAGCAGGGACGTGACTTCGCCGTCGCCACCGTGGTGGCGGTGGGCGGGAGCGCGCCCCGGCAGCCCGGTGCCGCACTCGCCGTCGACAGCGCGGGCACGGCCATCGGATCGGTCTCCGGCGGATGCGTGGAGGGCGCGGTGTACGAGCTGTGCCGGCAGGCGCTGGAGGACGGCGAGACCGTCCAGGAGCGCTTCGGCTACAGCGATGACGACGCCTTCGCCGTGGGGCTGACCTGCGGCGGGATCATCGACATCCTCGTCACCCCGGTCCCGGTGGGATCCCCCGCGCGGGAGGTGTTCGCCGCCGCGCTGGCCGCCGCCGCCCGCGGCGAGGCCGCGGCGGTCGCCCGGATCGCGGAGGGTCCGGCCGAGCTCAAGGGCCGCGCCGTGCTCGTCCGGGGCGAGGGCGGCCACGAGGGCGGTTTCGGGGGACACCCCGAGCTCGACCGCACCGTCGCCGAAGAGGCACGCGCCATGCTCGACGCCGGCCGGACCGGCGTGCTGGAGATCGGCGCCGACGGCAGGCTCTGCGGAGAGCCGCTCAAGGTGCTCGTCGAGTCCAGCGTCCCGCCGCCGCGGATGGTCGTCTTCGGCGCCATCGACTTCGCCTCCGCACTCGTGCGGATCGGCAAATTCCTCGGCTACCACGTGACCCTGTGCGACGCGCGGCCCGTGTTCGCGACGAAGAACCGTTTCCCCGAGGCGGACGCGATCGTCGTCGAATGGCCGCACCGCTACCTGGAGGCCCAGGCCGCGGCGGGCCTCGTCGACGGCCGGACCGTCCTGTGCGTGCTCACCCACGACGCCAAGTTCGACGTCCCGCTCCTGGAACTCGCCCTCAAGCTGCCCGTCGCGTACGTCGGCGCCATGGGCTCCCGGCGGACCCACGAGGACCGCAACAAGCGGCTCCGCGAGGTCGGCGTGACCGAGCTGGAACTGGCCCGGCTGCGCTCCCCGATCGGCCTGGACCTCGGCGCCCGCTCCCCGGAGGAGACCGCGCTGTCCATCGCCGCCGAGATCGTCGCGAACCGCCGCGGCGGCTCCGGGGCGGCCCTCACCGGAGCGCACATACCGATCCACCCGGACACCTCGAACACGGTGATCGGCAGGATCGGCTCCGTCGCTTGAAGGACGGCGGGCCCCGCGGCGGTGCCGCAGGAGCACCGGAGCGGTACCTGAGGATCCGTCGAGAAGATCAGGGCGCAACCCCCGCGAGGGTTGCGCCCTTTCGCCGTTCCGCCTATTTTACCGGCCGGTAACAGCGCCTTCCTGCAACGGAGTTGAGCGGATGTCCCGGACCGTACGCACCGCCCGCACCGCCCGTACCCCCGTCCGTGCGCTCCTCGCCGGCTGTGTGCTGGCCGCGGCCTCGCTCGCGGCGGGCCCCGCGTCGGCGTCCGCGCCGGCCGCGGCCCCCGCGCCCGCCCCGGGCGGCACCGGCGTGCGCGAGGTGCTGTTCGTCGGCAACAACTGGGAGGGGACCGCCGACGTGCTCGCCTCCACCGGAGACCTCGCCAAGGTCGGACGGATCAACATGATCCCCGACAAGGAGGAGCGGCTCCGCGAGATCTACCTCAACCCGATCAAGCTCGCCTTCTTCCTCGGCATCCGGGGCAGCGCGGGCGAGGGGCACGACCAGTTCGTCGACGACATGTACACCACCCCCGACGGCACGGCCGTGGTCGCCTCCCGCCCCAGCTTCGCGGACGTCGTCTCGATCGACGTGCGGACGGGCCGGATCAACTGGCGCTTCCCCGTCTCCGGCTTCCGCTCCGACCACATGGCGGTCTCGCCGGACGGCACCCGGGTCGCCGTCTCCGCCTCCACCGCCAACACCGTGCACGTCCTCGACATCGCCACCGGGCGGCAGGTGGGCTCCTTCCCCACCGGCGACAAGCCGCACGAGAACACCTTCAGCCGGGACGGCCGCTTCCTGTGGAACAGCGCCATCGGGGACGTGACCTCCGCCCTGGACGCGCCGTGGCTGGACTGGACGAAGGGCGACCGGAAGATCACCGTCGTCGACGCGCAGACCTTCCGCACGGTCCGCGTCATCGACATGCGCGAGCGGCTCGACGCCTTCGGCCGCTCCGACCTGTCCGACGCCGTCCGGCCCATGTCCTTCAGCCCCGACGAGTCCAAGCTCTACTTCCAGGTGTCCTTCTTCAACGGCGTCGTCGAGTACGACGTGGCCGCCGACCGGATCACCCGCATCAAGGAGCTCCCCCGCAACCCCGCCACCAACGCGGACCGCACCACCTGGGTCAACGACTCCCGCCACCACGGCCTGTCCATGAGCCCGGACGGGACCAAGCTCTGCGTCGCGGGCACCATGGACGACTACGCCACCGTCGTGGACCGCGCCTCCCTCGCCGAGGGGCCGCTGGTGCCCGCGAACAAGCCGTACTGGGCCACCGTCGACGGGGACGGCACCGCCTGCGTGATCTCCGAGAGCGGCGCGGACCAGGTCACCGCCATCGACTTCGCGACCGGCGCCAAGCGGGTCTCCGTCCCCGACGGCGACCACCCGCAGCGGGTCCGGATCGGCCACGTCCCCGCGGGCTGGACCGGCCCGCAGTAACG
>NZ_JBHYVA010000162.1:2671-14110 GCF_042750055.1 Streptomyces sp. NPDC059456 | reverse complement strand
CCTACCGGTATTCCGGTGTACCCGGGGCGTCAGAGCCGTGCCCGGGTCGCCTCCAGCAGCCGTACGACCGAGGCGTCGGCCACCGACGCGACCTCCTCGTACGGGAACCAGCGCACGTCCAGCGACTCCTCGCTGACCTCCGCCACCGCGCCGGCCGGGGCCAGCGCCGCGTACTGCACGTCCAGGTGCCAGTTGCACGGCGCCGGGATCGGGTGCCGGTCCAGCCGCACCGGGCCGCCGGGCAGCAGCGTCAGCCCGGACGCGATGCCCGACTCCTCGACGGCCTCGCGCAGCGCGGCCCCCGCGATCGAGGTGTCCTCGGGCTCGCAGTGCCCGCCCATCTGGAGCCACATGCCGAGCTTCTTGTGCAGGGTCAGCAGCACCCGCTCGCCCACCGGGTCCACGACCAGCGCGCTGCCCGTGATGTGCCCCGCCCGGCAGGGCTTGTAGACCCCGTCCGGGTGGGCCTCCAGGTGCTCCAGGTACAGGTCGCGCAGCTCGGGCTGGTCCTCGTACCCCTTCAGGACCAGGACCACGTCGTCGTACAGGCTCACTTCTCCGGTTCCCCCTCGCCGTCGGCGGCGTCACCCTGGTTGCCCTGGTTGCCCTGGTTGCCCTGCTCGCGCCGCTGGGCCGCCTCGCCGAGCATCTTGTCGATCTCGGAGAAGTCCAGCTGCTCGCGGTGCACGAACCCGTCCGGGTCGTCCAGGTCGGAGGCCGTCGGCAGCATGTCCGGGTGCTCCCACAGCCCGTCCCGGCCGTCCACGCCGCGCGCGTCCGTCAGGGAGGCCCACAGCCGCGAGGCGTCCCGCAGCCGGCGCGGGCGCAGCTCCAGCCCCACCAGGGTCGCGAACGTCTGCTCCGCCGGGCCGCCCGAGGCGCGCCGCCGGCGCATGGTCTCGCGCATGGCGTCCGCCGAGGTCAGGCGGGGCTTGGCCGCCTCGTGGACGACCGCGTCCACCCAGCCCTCGACCAGCGCGAGCGCCGTCTCCAGACGGGCCAGGGCGGCCTTCTGCTCGGGGGTGTCCTGCGGCTGGAACATGCCGCCCTGGAGCGCTTCCTGGAGCTGCTCCGGGTTCGTCGGGTCGAGCCGGCCGACCACGTCCTCCAGCTTGGAGGTGTCGACCTTGATGCCCCGCGCGTACCCCTCGACGGCGCCCAGCAGGTGCGAGCGCAGCCACGGCACGTGCGCGAACAGCCGGGCGTGCGCCGCCTCGCGCAGCGCCAGGTACAGCCGTACCTCGTCGGCCGGGACGCTCAGGTCCTTGCCGAAGCCCTCGATGTTCAGCGGCAGCAGCGCGGCCTTGCCGGCCGGGCCCAGCGGCAGACCGATGTCGGTGGAGCCGACGACCTCGCCCGCGAGCGTGCCGACGGCCTGGCCGATCTGCTGGCCGAACATGGCCCCGCCCATGGAGCGCATCATGCCGAGCAGCGGGCCCGCCATGGCCTGCATCTCCTCGGGCAGCACGCTGCCCATGGCCGCGCCGACGCGCTCGGCGACCGGGTCCACGAGCTCCTTCCACACCGGGAGGGTCGCCTCGACCCACTCGGCACGGCTCCACGCGACGGCGGTGGTCGCGCCCGAAGGCAGCGAGGTCACCCCGTCCAGCCAGTGGTCGGCGAGGCGCACGGCCTCCTCGACGGCGGACTTCTCGGCGATGCCGACGCTGGAGTCCTTCACGCCGTCCGCCGTGCCCTGCGCGACGGTCTGGCGGGCGATGTCCTTGGCCATGTCCCAGTTCACGGGACCGCCCTCGTAGCTGAGCATCTGGCCGAGCTGCTGGAAGGCCGCGCCCAGGTCGTTCGGGTTCATCGCACCGAACATCGCCGCGAACGGGTTGTCCGCGCCGCCCGGGCCGCCGGCGCCGCCCGGCAGGCCCATGCCCGGGAACCCGAACGGATTCGGGCCGCCCTGACCGCCCTGATTGCCCTTCTTCTTGCCTTCGTCGCCGTTCTCCGGCTCCTCCGGCGGAAGGCCGAATCCGAATGGGGTGTCGCTCACGGGTTTCCTCGGCTCGTAGGGCCGCCGGCAAGGCCGGCGGGAAATGGTCCGACAACACCACCCAGCGTAGACACCACACCCGCTTCCGGGCTCGGTGCTCCGCCGACTCCTGGGCTGCGGCAGGATGGACATCACCTGGTAGGTACGCGTCACGACGCGCCCCTACTGAAGACAACCGCTGGAGACGCCTGGTGAGTTCCCCAGATCCACAGGTTCGCGCGCCGCACGACGCCGAAAACCGCCCTGAGCACGGCGAGAGCGCCCACGACGTTCGCCGGCCGCGAAACCAGGCGGACCCCCGCAGGAACGGCCCCGTGATCGCCGTGACCGGCGCCGCCTCCGGGGTGGGGGCTGCCCTGGTGGCCCGCCTGGCCGCCTCCGACGAGGTCAAGCAGGTCGTCGCGATCGACGAGCGGCGCGGTGACTGCGCCGCCGCGCAGTGGCACGTGCTGGACGTACGGGACCCCGCGATCGCCGAGAAACTGCGCGGCGCCGACGTGGTCGTCCACCTGGCGCTGGACCTCGACCTGGAAACGGACCCGGCGGCCCGTACGGCGTACAACGTACGCGGCACCCAGACCGTGCTGACGGCCGCCGCCGCGGCCGGGGTGCACCGGGTCGTGCTGTGCACGTCCACGATGGTCTACGGGGCCCTGCCGGACAACGACATCCCGCTGTCGGAGGACTCCGAGCTGCGGGCCACGGCCGAGGCGACCGGCGTCGGCGACCTGCTGGAGATCGAGCGGCTGGGCCGGCGGGCGCCGCGGGCGCACCCCGGGCTGAACGTGACGGTGGTCCGCCCGGCCGTGCTGGTCGGCGGCACCGACACCGCCCTGACCCGGTACTTCGAGTCGCCGCGGCTGCTCGTGGTGGCCGGATCCCGGCCGACCTGGCAGTTCTGCCACGTCGAGGACCTGGTCAGCGCGCTGGAGTACGCGGCCCTGGAGAAGGTCGAGGGCGAGCTGGCCGTGGGCTGCGAGGGCTGGCTGGAGCAGGAGGAGGTCGAGGAGCTGAGCGGCATCCGCCGCATGGAGCTCCCGTCGGCGGTCGCGCTGGGCGCGGCGGCCCGGCTGCACCGGATCGGCCTGACGCCGTCCCCGGCCGGGGACCTCGCGTACACGATGCACCCGTGGGTGGTCAGCGTCAGCGGGCTGCACGCGGCGGGCTGGCGGCCGCGCTGGACCAACGAGGAGGTGCTGGCCGAGCTCCTCCAGGAGGTCGCGGGCCGGCACACGGTCGCGGGACGCCGGCTGGGCCGCAAGGACGCCACCGCGGCGGGCGCCGCGGGCGCGACGGTCGCCCTGCTGGGCGCCGCGGCGGTGGTCCGCGCCGCCCGCCGCCGCCGCGGCCTCTGACTCCTCCTCCCGCCCCCGGCAGCCCCTCCCCGCGGGCGGCCGGGGGCTCCGGTCCTGTAGGAGGCTCCATACGCGTGGGTCGTACAGCCGGTCGAATCGGCTATACCGCGATGTGAGACCCGTGGTGCACGATGGCTGCATGGCACCGCACTTCGACCACCCCGGCGAGCAGGCCGCACCGGACCCGATCCGGCTGCTCGGAATCCGTGAGACCCCGCTCTCGATCGACGAGGTCTTCCAGGCCGTCGGCGACGATGCGACGGGCGGCACGACGCTCTTCGTCGGCACGGTGCGCAACCACGACAGCGGGGCCGACGTCGACGCCCTCGGCTACTCGTGCCACCCCACGGCCGAGGCCGAGATGCGGCGCATCGCCGAGCGCGTGATCGACAAGTACCCGGTCCGCGCCCTGGCCGCCGTCCACCGCATCGGCGACCTGTCCGTCGGCGACCTCGCGGTGATCGTGGCGGTGTCCTGCCCGCACCGCGGCGAGGCCTTCGAGGCCTGCCGGATGCTGATCGACGACCTCAAGCACGAGGTCCCGATCTGGAAGCACCAGACGTTCTCGGACGGCACCGAGGAGTGGGTCGGCGCCTGCTGAGCACGTCCGGGGGGCCGGGTGCGGGAGCCGGGGGGAGATCTTGTACTGTCCCACCCGTTCGGCCGCGCAACACGCCCTCGATTTGCGTAACCCCCTCCCGGGCACGAGCGTTGAAGCCACCAACGACACGTACTTTCGGGGCAGGGAGGCACGTCCATGGCGTCACTGGCGTGGTTGCTGATTCCGCTGTTCGCCGCCGTCGGAGCGGCGATATGGGGCAGCTGGGCGGCGCGCGACCGCACTCAAGGTGACATATCCGAACTCGCGGGATACGCGAGGTTCCGCGAAGCCATGGACAGGGCCGATCAGGCCAGGGTGAAGGAAGCGGCCCATTCCGGTTCCGACGCGGTGTGACGCGTCCCGGGCGAGGCCCCCTGAGAATCCGCTGAGAGTTCCGCCCGCGGCCCCCGTACGGACCGGCCCCGGCGGCCGCCCGTCAGGGGCGTCCCGTACTGTCGATCCATGCCACGCCGCACTGCGACGATGCTCGCCTCCACCCTCCTGCTGTTCGCGCTGCTCTGCGCAGGGGTGTTCATCAAGGTCCCGTACTCGGAAATGAGCCCGGGCCCGACGGTGAACACGCTCGGGGACTCGCACGGCGAGCCCGTCATCAGCATCGCGGACCACAAGACGTACCCGGCAAGCGGGCACCTCAACATGACGACGGTCCGGGTCACCGGCGCCGACTACGACATGAACCTGCTGGAAGCGGTCTACGGCTGGCTGTCCGACGACAACATCGTCGTCCCGCACGAGAACCTCTACCCGGGCGGGAAGACGGAGGAGCAGTCCACCCAGGAGAACGCCGAGGAGTTCAGCCAGTCGCAGGAGAGCGCCAAGGTGGCGGCCCTCAAGCAGCTGGGCACACCGGGCGTCACCAGCCGCGTCGTGGTCTCCACCGTCGTCAAGGGCAGCCCCGCCGAGGGCAGACTGCACGCCGGTGACGTGATCCGGGCCGTCGACGGCAGCCCCGTCAACGCGCCCGAGGACGTGGCCAAGCTCGTCACCAAGCGCAAGGCCGGCGAGCCGGTCGAGTTCACCATCGTGCCCGCCGCCGAGGCGGCCGCGGCCGAGAAGGCGCGCACGGAGCCGACCGGCACGACCAAGGTCGTGATCACCACCGCCAAGGCGGAGGGCGACGGGCACGCCATCGTCGGCATCCGGGCGGGCACCGACCACACCTTCCCGTTCGCCATCGACATCAAGCTCGCCGACGTCGGCGGCCCGAGCGCGGGCCTGATGTTCGCCCTCGGCATCGTCGACAAGCTCACCCCGGGCGATCTGACCGGCGGCAAGTTCGTCGCGGGCACCGGCACCATCGACGACACCGGCAAGGTCGGCCCGATCGGCGGCATCCAGATGAAGACGATCGGCGCCCGCAAGGCCGGCGCCGAGTACTTCCTGACGCCCGCCGAGAACTGCTCCGCCGCCGCCCAGCACGTCCCCGACGGCCTGACCCTCGTGAAGGTCTCCACCATCGACGACGCCACGAAGGCACTGGAGAAGATCGGCAAGGGCGACACGGCCGGCCTGCCGCGCTGCGGCTAGGGCCCGGCCCGGCCCGATCCGGAAGACGGGCCCCGGCGGCCGGGACCGGTCCGCCCGGACCCGCTCAGTCCAGGAACGTCGCGGCCAGCGCCTCGGCCAGGCCCGGCACCAGGCTCGCGCCGGTCAGCACCTCGGTCGAGGAGTCCTTCTCGCGCAGCCGCACCGCCGATTCCCGCGAGCCGTCGCGCAGCACGCCCACGGTCAGGCGCACCTCCTGCCGGTCCGGATGGGCGGCGACCCACTTGGCCAGCTGCTTGTCGCTGAGCCCCTCCGGCACGGAGGCCTCCGCGGACGGCGGCAGCATCAGCCGCTCCACCGTCAGCGCGCAGCCGACGATCGCCGGGGGCCAGGCGATGGTTCCCAGGAACTTGTCCAGCGGGGTGCCCTTGGGCACCTCCTCCTGCTCGATCGGGGTGAGCTGGCTCTTGCCGGCGTCGTCCTGGTCGAGGCCGAGCTGGCCCGCGAGCCGCGGTTCCGACTTGCGGAGCTTGGCCGTGTCGACGAGTGCGAACAGCCGGGCGGGCTTGTCCCAGCCGAGGGAGGAGGCGTACTCGTCGATCTCGAGGACGGCGCGCGTCAGGGGGGTGGCCGCCATCGGCGTGCCCGGGGAAGGGGAAACGTTGGACATGGACAACATCCTGCCTCCTTTCCGGCCGATAACGGGAACTGACTAAAGCCTCAGTAAGTTGCATGAGTGGGCCCTACGATCGGGGGCCCAGCTTTTGAAATGTCCAGCCACGACACTCAGCGACTTTCGAGGTGCGCACCTTGGCTTTCCAGATGCCGGACCGCGGCGGAGGCCCCTCCGGGCCACGGATGAGAGTCGGCCGCCCCTCCCGGCGTGCCCGCACTCTTCTGATGACCTTGGGCGTACTGGCCGTCCTGGGCATGGCGTTCGTCATGTTCGCGGGCTTCTGGACGGACTGGCTCTGGTTCCGCTCCGTCAAGTACTCCACGGTCTTCACCACCACCCTGTGGACCAAGATCGGCCTCTTCGCCGTCTTCGGCCTGCTGATGGCGGGCGCCGTCGGCCTGAACATCTGGCTGGCGTACCGGCTGCGGCCGCCGCTGTCCGCGATGTCGATGGAGCAGCAGAGCCTCGACCGCTACCGGATGAGCGTCGCCCCGTACAAGACGTGGCTGCTCCTCGGGATCGCGGCGCTCGTCGGCATGATCGCGGGCGCCTCGGCCGCCGGCCAGTGGAAGACCTGGCTGATGTACGTGAACGGGGTGCCCTTCGGGCAGAAGGACCCCCAGTTCCACCTGGACGTGTCGTTCTACACCTTCGACCTGCCCTGGTACCGCTTCCTCCTCGGCTTCGGCTTCGCCGCGGTCGTGCTGTCGGTGATCGCCGCGGTCGTCGTCCACTACCTGTACGGCGGCCTGCGCGTGACGAGCCCGGGCGCCCGGGCCACCGCCGCGGCGACCGGACACCTGTCGGTGCTGCTCGGCCTCTTCGTGACGCTGAAGGCCGTGGCGTACTGGCTCGACCGGTACGGCCTCGCCGTGAAGTCGAGCGACTTCAAGGCCGCGGACAACTGGACCGGCCTGCGCTACGTCGACGCGAACGCGTACCTGCCGGCGAAGACGATCCTCGTCGCCATCGCCGCGATCTGCGCCGTGCTCTTCTTCGCGACGCTGTGGCGCCGCACCTGGCAGCTGCCGGTCATCGGCTTCGGCCTGATGGTGCTCTCGGCGATCCTGATCGGCGGGCTGTACCCGGCGATCGTGCAGAAGTTCCAGGTCCAGCCGAACGAGCAGGCCAAGGAATCCCCGTACGTCGAGAAGAACATCGAGGCGACGCGCAACGCCTACGGGATCGACCGCTCCGAGGTCAAGGACTACCCGGGCGTCCCGCAGACCGACGACAAGACCAAGCTGCGGCAGGCGGCCGACACCACGGCCAGCGTCCGGCTCCTCGACCCGAACATCGTCTCGCCGGCGTTCCAGCAGCTCCAGCAGGTCAAGGGCTACTACGCCTTCCCGTCCACGCTCGCCGTGGACCGGTACAGCGGCCAGGACACGGTCATCGGGCTGCGCGAGCTGAACATCGCCGGCATCCCGAAGAACAACTGGATCAACGACCACTTCAAGTACACGCACGGTTACGGCGTGGTCGCGGCCAAGGGCACCACCGTCAAGGACGGCGCCCCCGACTTCACCCAGTCCGACCTGCCCTCCAAGGGCATGTTCGGCACGGACTTCGAGCAGCGCATCTACTACGGCGAGCAGACGAAGCAGTACTCGATCGTCGGCGGACCGCAGAAGGAGCTCGACTACTCGGACGACAAGGGCGAGAAGGAGACGAGCTACAAGGGCGACTCCGGCGTCAACCTCGACAGCCCGGTCAACCGGGCGGCGTACGCGCTCGCGTTCAGCGAGCCGCAGATCCTGTACTCCGGCGCCATCGGCGACGGCTCGCGGATCCTCTACCACCGCACGCCCAAGGAGCGGGTCGAGGCCGTCGCCCCGTGGCTGACCATCGACGGAGCCCCGTACCCGGCGGTCGTCGACGGCCGGATCAAGTGGATCGTCGACGCGTACACGACGACGAACGGCTACCCGTACGCCTCGCGCACCACGCTGGGCCAGAGCACCGCGGACTCCCTCACCAACAGCCAGCGCGCGGTGGTGGCCCAGGAGAACCAGGTCAACTACATCCGCAACTCGGTCAAGGCCACGGTCGACGCCTACGACGGCACGGTCGACCTGTACCAGTGGGACACCCAGGACCCGGTCCTCAAGACCTGGATGAAGGCGTTCCCCGGGACGGTCAAGCCCAAGAGCGAGATCTCCAAGGCGCTCATGGACCACCTGCGCTACCCGCAGGACCTCTTCAAGGTCCAGCGCGAGCTGCTCACCCGGTACCACGTCACGGACCCGCAGACCTTCCTCAGCGGCAGTGAGGCCTGGGCCGTCCCGGACGACCCGACGACCAAGGCCGGCACGGCGGTCCCGCCGTACTACCTGTCGATGAAGATGCCGGACCAGAAGGAGAAGGACCAGGTCTTCTCGCTCACGACGACGTTCACGCCGAACGAGCGGGACAACCTGAGCGCCTTCATGGCGGTCAACGCCGATCCGGGCACCGCGGACTACGGCAAGATCAGGATCCTGAAACTGCCGACCAGCAAGCCGGTCGACGGCCCCAAGCAGGTGCAGAGCAAGTTCCAGTCGGAACCGAAGATCGCCGAGTCGATCCGGCTGCTGCGCGGCGGTGACTCCGAGGTCGAGTACGGCAACCTGCTCGCGGTGCCGCTCGACGGCGGAATGCTGTACGTGGAGCCGGTGTACGTGCGCAGTTCGGGGCTGAAGTACCCGCTGCTGCGCAAGGTGCTGGTGACGTACGGCAACCAGACGGCGTTCGAGGACAGCCTGGACAAGGCGCTGAACGTGGTCTTCGGGGCCGAGGCGCCGACGGTGCCGGTGGCTCCGGTGACCCCGCCGGGCGAGGGCACCACCACGCCCCCGACCTCCCAGGACCCGACGGTCAAGGCGGCCCTCGACGACGCGAAGAAGGCGATCGAGGCGGCCGAGAAGGCCCGTCAGTCCGGCGACTGGACGGCCTTCGGCAAGGCCCAGGACGACATCAAGGCGGCGCTCCAGCGGGCGATCGACGCGGAGGCGAAGCTGACGGCCCCGAAGCCCGGCGGATAACGGGTAATGGCTCGGTCCCGCGTCGTGATACTGTGGTTTCACCGACGCGGGGTGGAGCAGCTCGGTAGCTCGCTGGGCTCATAACCCAGAGGTCGCAGGTTCAAATCCTGTCCCCGCTACTGAAGATGAAGGCCCGGATCCCAGGGATCCGGGCCTTCGTCATGTCCAGGGGGGACACGCGGGGACCATGTGGTAGCTGAGACGGGTGAGTTGGGGCGGGACCGTGTTTGACTTATCTCTCTGTGGGCATGTCGACAAAACGCTGTAGTGACCTCACAGGCTGCGACATACCAGGTGTACGCGGGTAGCAGGTGATGCGACGATGGGATTTATGGGGGACAGGTCAACTCTGCTGGAGACAGGGCGGTTTGTGAGGGCGGAAGTCGAATCGGGCGCAGAGGCCGACGAGGAGGCTCCGGTCGTTAACGCGCAGACCGCACTGACCGATGCGGATTTCGCGGAGGAAATGTTCGCCGAGACCGACCCGGCGGCGAGCGACACCGAGCTGGAAGCACGGCACCGCGTCGCGGCCGACCGGGGCGACCCGGGCGCCATGAGCGTGCTCGGGGCGCTGCTGCTGCGCCGCGGCGACCTGGCCGGCGCCGAGCCGTACCTGCGTGGCGCCACCGCGGAGGGGGACCGCGCCGCCGCCAACAACCTGGGAGTGCTGCTGCTCCAGCGGGGTTACCCCGAGGAGGCCGCCGGCTGGTGGCGGGTCGCCGCCGTCGCCGGATCCGCGCCCGCCGCACACGCGCTGGGCCGCCACTTCCGCGAGCGCGGGGACGAGCCCGCCGCCGAGTACTGGCTGCGTCAGGCGGCGGAATCCGGCCACGCCCTGGGCGCGTACGGGCTCGCCGAGCTGCTGGAGCACCGCGGCGACAAGGGCGTCGAGCGCTGGCTGCGCCAGGCCGCCGAGCAGGGGCACCGCGAGGCCGCCTACCGGCTGGCCCGGCACCTGCGCAAGGGGGACCCCGCCGAGGCCGAGCAGTGGTACCGGCAGGCCGCCGCGCGCGGGCACCGCCGGGCCGCCCTCCACCTGGGCGCCCTGCTGGAGGCGCGCGGAGAACTCAAGGAGGCCGGGCGCTGGTACCTGACCTCCGCCAAGCAGGGCGAGGCGCGCGCCGCGTGCGCGCTCGGCTTCCTGCTGCGCGACGCGGGCGACGAGGAGAGCGCCGTCGCGTGGTGGAACCGGGCCGCGCAGGACGGCGACGGGAACGCCGCCAACGCCCTGGGCGCGCTGCACGCGGCGCGGGGCGAGACCCAGACCGCGGAGAAGTGGTACCGCACCGCGATGGACGCGGGCGACCAGAACGGGGCGTACAACCTTGCTTTGCTGTGCGCCGCACAGGAGCGGACCGCACAGGCCGAGCAGTGGTACCGGCGCGCCGCCTACGCCGGCCACCGCGAGGCCGCCAACGCCCTCGCGATCATGCTGCTCCAGGTCGGTGACGCGGCCGGGGCCGAGCCGTGGTTTTCGAAGGCGGCCGAGGCGGGCAGCGTCGACGCGGCGTTCAACCTCGGGATCCTGTTCGCGAGCCGGGACGACGACCGGACCGCGCTGAAGTGGTACGAGCGGGCCGCGTCCGCCGGCCACACCGACGCGGCCCTCCAGGTCGGGATCGCGCTGGTCCGCGACGGCGAGGACCGCGCGGCCGAGCGGCACCTGCGCTGCGCCGCCGGCGGCGGCAGCGCGGAGGCGGCGTTCCGGCTCGCGGCGCTGCTGGAGTCGCTGGCTCCGCCGCCCGAGCCGGTGGCGCTGGGCGAGCCGGTGGGCAGCGCCCCGCGCACCGAGAGCGAGGAGTGGTACGAGCGGGCCGCGGAGCTGGGGCACCGGCGGGCCCAGGTGCGGGTCGGGATGCTGGCCGCCGCGCGCGGCGACGGGGCGGTCGCGGCGCGGTGGTACCGGGAGGCGGCCGAGGCCGGCTCCCGCAACGGGGCCTTCAACCTCGGACTGCTGCTGGCGCGCGAGGGGAACGAGCCGGAGGCCGCCCTGTGGTGGACCCGGGCCGCGGTGGCCGGCCACGGCCGGGCGGCGCTGCGGCTGGGGCTGCTGGCCGCCCGGCACGGGGACCTGGCCGAGGGGCAGAAGTGGTGCGTGCGCGCCATGGAGCTGGGCCCGGCGGAGGTCTCCGAACGCGCCGCCCGCCTCCGCGAGGCCCTGGCAGCGGAACAGTCGGAGCAGTCGGCGTAAGCCGGCTTCCCGACCCTCGCCGGGCGGGTGAGCGGGCGGGAACGGCGAACGCCGGGCCGCGTTTCGCGGCCCGGCGTCCGGGTGG
>NZ_JBHYVA010000162.1:0-2661 GCF_042750055.1 Streptomyces sp. NPDC059456 | reverse complement strand
GGGGGCCGCCCCCCCCCGGGGGGGGGGGGGCGGGGGGCGGCTCCGAGCCCGGCGGGCCGGTGTTGGGGGGCCGCGCGTCCGGGTGGGGCGTGGGGTGACGGGCCGGGTCAGCCGACCGTACCGACGGCGACCCAGCCGTTGGGCAGGGGGTCGCCGCCGTTGAAGGCGTAAACGGTGGCCGTGTCGTTGGCACCGGCGACGACGTAGTCGGCGCGGGCGTCGCCGCTGATGTCGGCGAAGTGCACCTTGTCCTTGTCGCTGGTCAGACCGGACGCGAGCTGCCCCGCCCACTGCCAGCCTCCGCGGTTGTCCCCGCCGCGGTTCCAGTACCCGGAGATGGAGCCGTTGGCGGCGATCACCAGGTAGTCGGCACGGCCGTCACCGTCGAGATCGGACAGGCGCACCCGCGAGCGGTCGGAGGTGGCACCGGTGGTCACCTGACCGAGCCCCTGCCAGCCGCCTCCGGTGTCCCCGCCGCGGTTCGCGTACACGGTGAGGGCGCCGTTGTCGGAGAAGACCCCGTAGTCGGTCTTGCCGTCGCCGTCGAAGTCGCTGAAGCGGACCTTGTCCTGGGTGGTCGTGAGGCCCGAGGCGACCTGCCCCACGGCCTGCCAGCCGCCTCCGACGTCGCCGCCGCGGTTGAGGTAGACGACGATGCTGCCGTTGGGGTTGACGAGCAGGTAGTCGGCCTTGCCGTCACCGTCCCAGTCCGCGAAGCGGGCGCGGCTGCGGTCGGTGGTGAGACCGCCCGCGACCCGTACGAGGGTCTGCCCGCCGGCGTCCCCGCCCGCGTTCAGCTTGACGTCGACCTGGCCGTTGTCGGCGATGGTGAACCGGTCCTGGCGGCCGTCGCCGTCCCAGTCGGCCCAGCGCACCCGGTTGGAGCCGCCGGACTCGTTGCCGGTCCGCGGCGTCCTCTTGGTCCAGCCGTCGGTGACGGCCTGCTCCAAGGCGCCGTAGTAGGCGCCCGCGAGCTTGGCGTGGCCCGAGTCCTGGGGGTGCAGACCGTCGAGCATCTCGTCCGGCAGGGTCATCTTGGGCGGCTCGACGAACCGGAAGTGCTGGCCGGCGGCCTGGCGGGAGGCCACCTGTCCGCGTATGACCGAGTTGAAGGTCTTCGTCTGCTCCTCCACGCCGGCGGTGTCCGTCAGCAGGCCGATGCAGATGACGGTGACGCCGGGCCGGTTGTACTGGAGCCGGTCGATGAGCTCGGACAGCTTGTTCGCCGCCGTGACCGGGTCCTCGTTGTACCGCTTGAGGTTGTTGATCCCCAGGTGGAGCAGGACGACGTCCGGGCCGGCCGTGGTCTCCCAGGTGTCGATCTGGGCGCGGATCATGTCGATCGTCCATCCGCTGTGACCCTCATTGTCGGGGTCGGTGATGGGGCCGTTCTTCATCGAGCCGACGAAATCGGGCGCGTACCGGGACTGGCCGGCCATCAGGTCCCACAGGGGTCCGCGGTAGCCGCGGCCGTCGGTGCTACCCGTACCCGCGGTGATGGAGTCGCCGAGCGGCATGATCCTGAGGGCGGGCGGCTGCGGGGCCGCGGTCGCCGGGGCGGCGCCGAGCCCCATGAGGGCGGCCGCGGTGAGCAGGGCGAGGCCGAGTTGAACCCTGGGCTTCTTCACAGGTGTGCTGACTTTCGGTGGAGTGGGTCGAGAAGGCGTTCTCGAAAGGGCATGGCAAGACCCGCCTGCGGTGTCCTCGGGACCGGGCAGGCGTGGGTGCGGTTGCGCGATCAGCCGGTGGCGCTGATCTCGACGAGAACGTGACCCGTGTTCTGCTGGGGTCCTTCACCGAAAGGCGCGTACTGGTTCTTGGCCACGTCGAGGGTGGCCGACAGGTTCTTGCCGGTGAACTTCGCGCTCAGCGGTCGAGCCCCCGTGTCAATGGCGAAGACCTGGTCCAGCTCCAATGCGATCCGTCCGGTGCTGCTGTGGACGGTGAAGCAGTACATGGGATTCTGCTTGGCCGCGGGAGCCGGGTTCGAGTACAGCCGGATCTGCGAAAGGTTGGTTCCGCATTTGTCGAGCGTGATGCCGCCGTTCCCGCTGTTCAGCTTGATGCCGTCCTTGGCGAGGATCGCTGCGGCATCGGGGTACGGGCGGTCCGCGTCCGCCGTGGTGACGGTGCCGACCGACGACGCGGGCGAAGGCTGCCCCACCGCGGTCTGTGCGGGCGCGGGCTCTCCCACCTTGGTCTGCGCGGGCGCGGGCGTCCCGACCTGGGTCTGTGCGGGCGAGGGCAGGGCGGACGGGGTGGCCGCCACGGGCTGGGCGGCCACGGTCTCACCGTGGACGTCGGACGTCGCGACGTAGACGCCGCCGGCTCCGAGCACGAGGACCGCGAGGGCGGCGAGGGCAGGTTGACGCGCGCCAGAAAGCACCGGCAGGAGTCCTTTCGGAAAGACTTGTGAAGATCATGGGTAAAAATTGCGTCGATTCTGATCAATGTCAATCCAATTGTTCGTGACTCATGTCACCGGCTGTCACGAAGGTTCGGCCAGGGGAGGATTTGCATCTCGTCGTGGCCTTCACGTAAAGTCGTGTTTACCGACGCGGGGTGGAGCAGCTCGGTAGCTCGCTGGGCTCATAACCCAGAGGTCGCAGGTTCAAATCCTGTCCCCGCTACTGAATGACGAAATGCGAGACTCGACAACTG
>NZ_JBHYVA010000161.1:0-14157 GCF_042750055.1 Streptomyces sp. NPDC059456 | reverse complement strand
ACGCCCGGTTACATTCCGAACCCGGAAGCTAAGCCTTTCAGCGCCGATGGTACTGCAGGGGGGACCCTGTGGGAGAGTAGGACGCCGCCGAACAATCATTGTGGGAAAGCCCCGCACCAGCCCTTATGGGTTCGGTGCGGGGCTTTTCTGCGTTTACGGGCGTTGTCCGAAACGGGCCAGGTAGTGCCAGACCCGCTTGAGGGCTTGCGCGTCGTACCGGCCGGAGCGGGCCGCATCGCCGATGACGCGCGGGGTCAGCACGCCCGCCACGGCGATCGCCGCCCCCAGGTCGACGTACGCCTGGCCCCGGTAGTCGGGGTGGCGGCGGAGTTCTTCGACGGTGAGGTGGAAGCCGGCGTGCCATTCGATCGCACAGGGAAGCTTCTCGGCGGCCGCCTCGACTTCGGTGTTCCGATGGCTCGGGTCGAGTACGAGCGCGGCGACATCCCGGTCGAGCCGGACCGGGGCGTGGACCTGGGCCTCGATGTAGTCGTCCAGGACGTCCTGGTCGTCGGCCTCCGCGAGCTCGATCAGGGACATGCGGTCGGCGACCCCGAAGGACTCCGGTTCGAGGTAGCTGTCCGGGTAGCAGAACGTGGTGCGGGGCAGGGCGTCCGCGGTGAGACGGAAGTGCGCCGAACCGAAGCGGGGCGCGGCGCCGACCGGGCGTCCGCGGAAGTTCAGGGCCCCGTAGACGGGCCGGGCATCGGCCGGCGCGCCGTCGTAGGCGCCGCCGAAGATGCGGCTCTCCCAGAGCCAGCGTGCTCCGCCCGGATGGGCGGTGAGACCGCCGTTGCCGGTTCCCGTGACGAACTGCGAGCGGTACACGCCGTCCTCGGCCAGGGCGGTGAGGATGTGCCGGTCCCCGAACAGGCGGTCCGGATGGAAGTTGAGCGTCACCGGGAGGGCCGGATCCAGCGGAGGACCCGAGGAGAGATCGGTGACGTGGCGCAGAGCCCGGGTGTGGGGATTCATGGATGCAGTGTGCACCAGGCTGTGATTGGATCCCGGCACATGAGTGATCATGTGATGCGCCCGGTGCGGGCGGACGAATGGCAGAAGGTCAAAGAGCAGCGGATCGAGGCCCTGAAGGATCCGGCGGCGCCGGTGGCGTTCCTGGAGACACTGGCCCAGGCGGAGTCCAGGACGGACGAGTTCTGGCAGGACCGGGCGTCGAGGGCCTCGCAGGGGCGGCACGCGCGGCAGTTCGTCGCCGAGGGCGCGGACGGCCAGTGGGTCGGTTCGGTGACCGTCCTGGTCGAGGAGGGCGGGACGACGGACTTCTTCGAACGGGCCGTCGAGCAGACGCAGGGGCATCTCGTGGGGGTGTTCGTACGGGCCGGGGAGCGGGGCACCGGGGTGACCGAAGCCCTCTTCACGGCCGCGCTGGACTGGGCCTGGTCGTTGGAAGGGCCGGCGCTGGAGCGCGTACGGCTGTTCGTGCACGAGGGCAACGGGCGGGCAGGGGCCTTCTACCGGCGGTTCGGGTTCCGGGCCACCGGACAGGTGGTGCCGGTGCCTGGGGATCCGGATGCCACCGAGCTGGAGTACGTGCTTGCGCGGCCCTAGTCAGTGATGGGTCGGTTCGAAGACGGCCTCGGGCCAGCGGGCGCGGGCCTGTTCGCGGCTGCGGCACAGGGCCAGCAGGGGGAGGGTGTCCTCCTGGAGCAGTTCCGGGAGCCGGGGGATCGGGGCGACGGCCGCGATGTCCTCCAGCACCAGGGTGAGTGGTGGGTCGAGCCGGCCGTGGGATGACCGTGCGGCCATGCGGCGGCCGTGCTCGACCACGCTCGCGGTGAGTGCGGTCAGCAGGGGCATCGCACCCGGGTGGGTGCGGGGGTCCTCCAGCGGTTCGCCCACCACGTAGAGGGTGCCCCCTTCGGAGACGAACGAAGCCAAGGTCAGTGCATCTGTTCGGTTCGTGTTGCAGGCCTCGCGGATGTGGATGGACGTGAGGCAGGACAGGGCACGGGCCGTCAGGTACTGGGCCTGTTCGCGGCGTTCGGGGTGCGCGGTGAGGGCGCTCTCCAGCTCGCCGGCGGCGCCGGGGGCGGCGCGGCGGTGCGTACGGAGGATGCGCACCGGGTCCTGGGCGCTGTTGCCCTGGGCCCAGCGGTGCAGCTGCTTGAACGGGCGGTCGTCGAGGGCGGCCGCCTGGAGCCAGCTGCGCAGGAGCGTTTCCGCCGTGTCGGCGATGGCCGCGTCCATACGGGCCTGGGGGCGTACGGGGGCCAGGAGCGCTATCGCGCGGGCGGCGGCGATGTCGCGGTCGGCGCAGGCGTCGGTGGGGTTCCAGTGCATGCGGGCGGGGGTGTCGCACAGGTGCGAGGGGTCGTAGAGGAGGACCGGGCCGAGTTTGGCACGGGCGTCCTTCGTCTCGGCCCAGAGGGCGGGCGAGGAGGTCAGGACGAGGGCCGAGCCTTCGGCTGCCGCCAGGGCCCGGGTGGCCAGGGAGTGGCGGACGGAGGGGCTGCCGTAGGCCATGCGGCCGGCGGCGGCTCCGATGTCCCTGCCGGGGGTGCCGCCCCCGGGGCCCCACGCCTCGAACGCCGGCGGGGCCGGGGTGGTCGGGGTGGTCGCCGGGGCCGGGAGGGCTTCCGGGGCCGGGTAGGGAAGCGTTGCGGGGTTCGGGGTGCGAGCGGCCGGGCGGGTGCCCCCGGGGCCCGACGTCGGTGCCGCGAACGCCTGCGCGGCCGGGTGGGCCGGATGGGCCGGTGCGGCCGCCGGGTGAGCGGTCGGGACGGCGGCACCGGAGCCGCCGGGGGCTGTGCCCGCGGGCTCCGGCCGGGCCGGGTGCGGGAGCGCTGTCGGGTCTGCCGTCCGGGAGGTGGCGGGGGCGTCGGGTCCGGGTCCCGGCGCGTCGGACGCCGGCTGGGCAGGGGTGGGCAGCGGGCTCGGGGCGGTATGGCCGGACCGGCCCGGGGCTCCGCTTCCGGTGTGCGTGGGCGGGACGCCCGGTGCCTCGAACGGCGGTCTGGGGCGGGAGGTTGTGCGGCGGGACTTCGTGCGGGCGATGACGCCCATCGTGAAGACCGTCAGGACGAACAGGATCAGCAGCTGGCTGATGAACAGGCCCCAGAACAGGCCCCAGCCCGAGAGGGCCGCCGGGTCCGTGTCCGGCCAGGCTCCCGGAACGTCGTGCGGTTGAGTTATCAGCGCGCGGACGGCCCCCGGGGTGCGGGTGAAGGTCACCGTGGCCGGCCAGGAGCCCTTCGCGAAGAGCGCGGCCAGGCCCGTCGACGTCCAGACCAGGGCCGCCAGGCCGAGGAGGAAGGCCAGGAGGCCGACGAGGACGCCGTCGGGGATGCCGCCCGGGCGTCCGGGGTCGCCGTCGCGCATGGTCATGCCACCGTGGTCGCCGAGCCCGGGCCGCCGCCGTTGCGGTGGCGTTCCATGTGGAGGGCGCGCTGTTCCGCTTCGAGTTCGGCGGCCAGCACGTCGTCCGGGAGCTGGGGGGCGGACGATTCGGTCATCGCGCGGTCGGTGTAGACGAGGGGCCGTTCCGCCTCGGTGATCAGGTGTTTGACCACCTGGACGTTGCCGTTGACGTCCCAGACCGCGATGCCGGGGGTGAGGGTCGGGATGATCTCCACCGCCCAGCGGGGCAGGCCGAGGACCCGGCCCGTGGCGCGGGCCTCGTCGGCCTTCTGGGCGTAGATGGTGCGGGTCGAGGCCATCTTCAGGATGGCCGCGGCCTCGCGGGCGGCCGCGCCGTCGACGACGTCCGAGAGGTGGTGGACGACGGCGACGAAGGACAGGCCGAGGCGGCGGCCGAACTTCAGGAGGCGCTGGAACAGCTGGGCCACGAAGGGGCTGTTGATGATGTGCCAGGCCTCTTCGACGAGGAAGATGCGCTTCTTGCGGTCCGGGCGGATCCAGGTGTGTTCCAGCCACACGCCGACGATCGCCATCAGGATCGGCATGGCGATGGAGTTGCGGTCGATGTGGGAGAGGTCGAAGACGATCAGTGGGGCGTCGAGGTCGATGCCGACGGTCGTGGGCCCGTCGAACATGCCGCGCAGGTCGCCGTCGACGAGGCGGTCGATGACGAGCGCGACGTCGAGGCCCCAGGCCCGGACATCGTCTATGTCGACGTTCATCGCGTGGGCGGATTCGGGTTCCGGGTGGCGCAGTTGCTCGACGATGTCGGTCAGGACCGGCTGGCGGTCGCGGATGGTGTCGACGACGTACGCGTGCGCGACCTTGAGGGCGAAGCCGGAGCGCTCGTCGAGGCCGTGGCCCATGGCGACTTCGATGATGGTCCGGAGCAGGGCGAGCTGGCCGGTCGTGGTGATCGCCGGGTCGAGGGGGTTGAGGCGGATCCCGTCGTCGTTGGCGGCGATGGGGTCCAGGCGGATGGGGGTTATCCCCAGCTGCTGGGCGATCAGGTTCCACTCGCCGACGCCGTCCTCGCCCTGGGCGTCGAGGACGACGACCTGGCGGTCGCGGAAGCGGAGCTGGCGCAGTACGTACGTCTTCTCCAGGGCGGACTTGCCGTTGCCGGACTCGCCGAGGACCAGCCAGTGCGGGGCCGGGAGCTGCTGGCCGTACAGCTGGAAGGGGTCGTAGATGTAGCCCTTGCCGCTGTAGACCTCGCGGCCGATGATGACGCCGGAGTCGCCGAGTCCGGGGGCGGCGGTGGGCAGGTAGACGGCCTGCGCCTGCCCGGTGGAGGTGCGGACGGGCAGGCGCGTGGTCTCGACCTTGCCGAACAGGAAGCTGGTGAAGGCGTCCGTCAGAGCGGACATGGGATCTCGCATGGGCGGCACTTCCCTCCAGCTAGCGTCGGATGCCGGTGGCGAACGGCAGGGTGTTGACGAAGGCGCGGTGGTGTTCGCGGTCGCACCATTCGAGCTTCAGGTACGACTTGCCGGCCGAGGCGCGGATGGTGCGCTTGTCCCGTGCCAGGGCTTCCGGGGAACGCGAGGACACCGTGATGTACCCGACCAGGTTGACTCCTGCCGCACCGCTGGCGAGATCTTCACCTCTTTGGTCGAGCCGGCCGTGGGCGGCGATGTCGCGGGGGTCGACGGTGCGGTTCATCTTGGCGGCGCGGCTGGCGTCGGCCTCGTCGTTGGTCTTCTCCGTGAGCATGCGCTCGATGGCCACCTCGGTGGGCTCCAGATCCATGGTGACGGCGACGGTGCGGATCACGTCCGGGGTGTGGACGAGGAGGGGTGCGAGGAAGTTGACGCCGACGGGGGTCATCGGCCACTCCTTCACCCAGGCGGTGGCGTGGCACCAGGGGGCGCGGGTGGAGGACTCGCGGGTCTTGGCCTGCAGGTACGTGGGTTCCACCGCGTCGAGTTCGGCGGGCCAGGCGTTGCGCTTGGTCATGGCCTGGATGTGGTCGATGGGGTGGTCGGGGTCGTACATGGAGTGCACGAGGGAGGCGAGGCGGCCCTGGCCGAGGGGCTGGCGGACGCGGATGTCGGCCTCGGCGAGGCGGGCGCAGATGTCGGTGAGCTCGCGGGCCATGACGATGGCGAGGCCGGCGTCGCGGTCGAGTTTGCGGCCCTTGTGGGGGGTGCCGGCGCGGGCGATGGTGTGGGCCTCGGCGGCGAGTTCGCGCGTGTAGTGCATGCAGGCGACGAGGTACGCGCGGTGCTGCTCGGAGGAGGTGGAGACCATCGACTGGAGCTGGTCGTAGGAGTCGCGCAGCCAGACGGGAGCGCCTGCGTCGCCGCGCTGGGCGACGTCCTTGGCGTGGGCGTCCGGGTCGGCGGGGAGGGTGCGGGCGAGCATCTGGAGGCGGGTGACGAAGCCGTCGCCGTTGGCCACGTGCTTGAGGAGGGTGCCGAAGCGGTCGACGAGGGCTTCCTGGTCCTCGCTGTCGCGCAGGCCGACGCCGGGGCCCTCGATCTCGATGGCGGCGGTGACGGTCCTGCGGTCGGCGTGCAGGAGGACGGCGATCTCGTCGGGGCCGAACGGGGCGGCGAGCCAGTTGATCCGGCCGATGCCGGGGGGCGGGCCGACCTCGACCTCGCGGCCGTCGGCGGCGCGGACGCCGGCTTCCATGGCGCCGGAGCGGAACGTCGTGCCGCGGCGCAGGGTGCGCTTGTAGCTGCGGTTGATCTCGAACCACTTGTAGAAGGTGCGGCCCTTGTACGGGACGTACACGGCGGCGAGCGCGAGCATGGGGAAGCCGGCGAGGCTGACGATGCGCAGGGTGAGGTCGGGGACGAGCAGGCCGCTCATCATGCCGAAGAACGCGCCGACGATGATCAGGGCGATCTCGCCGCTCTCGCGGTTCTTGCCGACGATCGCGTTCGGCCGGGCACGGCCGATGAGATACGTGCGGCGGGGCGCGACCGGGTGCAGCTGGTGGGACTGGGTCGTCAACGCCCGTCACCTCCTGTGTTCCTCGTACTCGATCCGGAGCGGGGCGCGGGTGCGGCGGAGGGGGCGGATCCGCCGCCTGCGCCGCCGGAGGGGCGGCTGCTGTGGGCGGCCACGCCTCCGGAGATGGGGTTGGCGGGGCGGGGGGCGCTGGATCCGCCGCCGTCACCGCCTCCGCGGTGGGCGCCGCGGCTGCTGTGCGTCTTGATGCCCTGGGATACGAGGGAGGCCGGGGAGCTGATGACGGCGGCGGCCTGGGCGCCGTCGGTGGCCTTGCTGCGGTTCGAGCGGGCGGAGGCGATCTCGTCGCCGAAGCCGGGTACGAAGCGGTAGATCATCGCGGAGGCGAAGATGGCCAGGAGGATGATCGCGAGGCCGGAGACGACGGCGGAGAAGGCGTTGGGGCCCTTTTCGCCGGCGAGGGCTCCGGCGAGGCCGAGGACGATGACGATGACCGGCTTCACGAGGATGACGGCGATCATGATGCCGGCCCAGCGGCGGACGTGGCCCCACAGGTTCCGGTCGACGAGTCCGGCGTAGACGACGACGCCGAGGAGGGCGCCGACGTAGAGCAGGGCGGCCCGGATGAAGAGTTCGAGGAAGAGGACGCCGGCGGCGAGGACGGTGACGAGCGAGACGACGATCAGCATGATCGGGCCGCCGCCGATGGAGTCGCCCTTCTTCAGGGCCTCGATGAAGGATCCGAAGAACACGTCGGTCTGGCCGCCGGACGCCGAGGCGATGACCTCGGTGACGCCGTCGGTGGCGGAGACGACGGTGTAGAGGATCAGGGGGGTGAAGGCGGAGGCCAGGACAGTGAGCCAGAGGAAGCCGACGGCTTCGGAGATGGCGGTGGTGAGGGGGACGCCGCGGATGGCGCGCTTGGCGACGGCGAAGAGCCAGAGGACGAGCGTGAGGATGGTGGAGGCGGCGAAGACGATGGCGTACTGCTTGAGGAAGGCGCCGTTGGTGAAGTCGACGTTGGCCGTGCCGTTGATCGCTTTGCTGAGCTCGGTGACGATCCAGGCGGCGGCGTCGGCGCAGCCCTTGGCGAGGGAGGCCAGGGGGTTGAGCGCGTCGGAGGGGTCGCCGGAAATGCCGGTACGGGGTGTGCCACCCTTGGCCGCGCCGTCCCCGAGTTCGCAGTACTGCTTGGAGGGGCCGCTGAGTGCGGCGCAGGGGTCGGTGCTCGCCTGTGGTGAGGGAGAGGGCGAGGTGGTGGGCCCGGGTGCGGCGTAGGCGCGGGTGGCCAGGGCCACGACGGCCATGTGGACGGAGGCGACGACTCCCACCCGGAGTCGGAGGCTAGCGGGCATAGGTGAACCCTCCGAACTCCTTGGTTGCCTTGCTGATGTCATCGGACGTGGAGGCGGGGACGTCGCCGGGAACCGGTGCGGGGCCGTCGTGCGAGGCGTCGGAGACGATCTTCCAGTCGTCCCCGGCCCAGGTCAGATCGAACGTCCACGTTCTCCACGAGGTGCGGACGGGGTCGGTGGACTTGGGGCCTGACATGCCGATGAGGCCCGTGCACCAGACCGAGATCTTGGCACTGGTCGGGTTGTAGTCGTCGACGCGGGTGCCGACCGGCACGGTGCGCGTGACGAAGGTGCTGTCCTGTGGAGAGGTGCCGTTCGCGTCGAGTCCGAGCTTGGTGAGGAAGGCGGTGGAGTACGCCTCGTCCTGAGGGCCCTTCAGGCGGGCCGCCGCATCGGGTGTGTAGATGCTGTCCACGAGGGCGTGACGGCTGTTCTTCTTGAACATGAGGTCGGAGCCGAGCGCGACCGCGTAGTTGGCGGCGGCCGATTGGGCTCCTTGTTCGTCGTGCGCGAAGCCCTTCGGGATTCCGCCGTTCTTGGCGTCCACCGGGTGGGTGCCCGTGGCCTGGGTGGTGGCGGGGGTGGGCGGGGTGTCCGTCGCGGGGGTGGTCGGGGTGTCGCCCGACTGGTTCGCGAACGCGATCGCGGCGATCAGGAGGACCACCACGCCGACCACCGTGACCAGGCTCCGCGAGGCTCGCGGGGTGCGGCGGGGCGGGCCGTACGGGTCCGAGGGGGACTCCGGGAGGCGGGTGCGGGTCTGGCCCGTGCCGCCGATCTCGCCGTAGCCGCTGCCGCTGCCACCGCCGTACTGGTCGTCGTTGCTCATTTCGTGTCCGCCCCCTCTGCGTCGTACGACGGTGGTGTGGTGAGTCCTCATCAGGTCCGGCTGCCGGTGGGCGGCCCGGCTAGACGGCCATTCCGTAGACGATGGTGAAGAGGGTGCCGAGGGAGCCGATGATGAACACGCCGGTGAGGCCGGCGACGATCAGGCCCTTGCCCTGTTCCGCGCTGAACGTGTCGCGCAGGGCGGTCGCGCCGATGCGCTGTTTGGCCGCGCCCCAGATGGCGATGCCGAGGCAGAGGAGGATCGCGACGGCCATGACCACCTCGATCATGACCTTCGCTTCGTTGCCGAGACTGCCGAACGGCCCCCAGTTCGGGGCGATTCCGCCGATGATGGTGGTGATGTCGCCCTTTTCGGCTGCCAGGATCATGTAACTCACCGCCCCTGTATGGGTAGTTCTGGTATCCCGTGCCCGACGGCAGGGGTCACGTACTATCTTCGCTGATGAAACCGCCGTCGTACGTCGACTTGACGGCTCTCTTTACCCGATCTCCCGCCCTTTGCCCGTCCGTGCGCTCTGACCTGGGCACGGGCAGTGGAGTATGCGAAAGAACGTATGGTCACTCTGTGTATCACGGGGGTTGACCACGGGCAATGATTGCCCTTTCGCCGTGCGGGGGGCTGCCGGGGGCGGGGCCGTTCGGCGCAGTGGGCGGGCGTGTCGTTGGGCCGAGTCGCTGACCTTCGTCCGACATTCCGTCAGTCGTTCCATCCGTACGGGGGGTTACGGGGGATGCTCCAGGCCGTTCGGGTACGACGACGCGAGGAGTGGGACGGATGGGTTCGAGGGGTTCCGTATCGAGGGTGGGCCGGCGGGCGTGGCTGGCCGGTGGCTTCGCAGTGCCGCTGGCGATCGCGCTCACCTGCGCCTCGGTTCCGGCGGTGGCTGCCGTTCAGGGGACGGCGGCGACCGCGGAGGTGCCCGGCTGGGCCGCGAAGTGTCCGGAGCCGGACGTGCGGACGCTGCCGGCCAAAGCGCGCAAGGCCAAGGCCGCGAAGACCCTCAAGGTCAAGAAGGCCGGCAAGGCGGCGCCTGCGAACCCGTGCGGGCCGAAGGGCGACAAGGGTGAGAAGGGGCCCAAGGGGGACCGGGGGCCGAAGGGTGAGCACGGGCCGCAGGGACCGAAGGGTGACAAGGGTCCGAAGGGCGACAAGGGTGACAAGGGGCCCAAGGGGGACCGGGGGCCGAAGGGTGAGCACGGGCCGTGCCAGGACATCGACACGACCCAAGGGGCGAACGGGCTGGAGTTCAGCGCCGCGCTGCACCGGGGCCGGACGTTCCTGGGCGTACGGCCGTCGGTGCCGGTGGTCGGCCCGTACGTCTGGCGGGACCTCACCACGCAGCTGAACCCGGGGCACCCGCGCAACGCGTGCGGGGTGTCGGTCAGCACCGCCGCCTACACGGTGTTCGTTAAGGTGCTGACGACGACGGGTGAGGTGTACGAGAACCAGTGCGGCTACACCGTCACGGGTGTGCTCTCCTGCCCGTCGGGGTGGACGGCCATCATCAGGCCCTGAGGCGTTACGCGGACCAGTGGGCGGGCCGGGCCAAGGTCGTGGGGATCTTGGTCGCGGCGTCGCCCCTGGCCGCGTTGAGCTGGGCCTGGGTCAGGAAGAGGGCGTCGCGCAGGTCCGCCCCGCGCAGGTCCGCGTCGCGGAAGTCGGCGCCGATCAGGTCCGCCCCGCGCAGGTCCGCGCCGCTGAGGTCGGCGGCGATCAGGTAGGCGCCGCGGAAGGTGGCTCCGCGCAGGTCCGCGCCGGCGAGGCGGGCGCCCATCAGGTCGGCGCCGCGATGGTTCTTCCTGCGGGCCGGGGCCTCGGCCCGGGCCAGCTCGCTGGCGCGCAGGAGGAGCGCGTTGACGCGTCCGCGCAGGGCGCCGACGTCCAGGGCGGTGAGGGCGTCCGCGTCGGCCGACGTCCACTGCGCGGTTTCGGTCCGGGCGCGGCGCAGGTCGGCGTGGACGGGGGCGGCCGCCGGGAGGGCGAGTGCCGCGGTGACGTAGAAGAGCAGCTCGTGCAGCTGCCGCATCACGGGGAAGACCTCGTACATCGAGCCGGCCGTGCCGGGGTGCGCCCGCCAGTCCCGGCCGCCGAAGGTCACCTGGGAGACCTGCTGGCCCGCGCCGAAGCAGTCGAAGACGGTGCAGCCCTGGAAGCCCTTGTCGCGCAGCCGGGTGTGGATGGAGCAGCGGAAGTCCTGCCGGAGGTTCTTGCAGGGGGTTCCGGCGGCCTTGTTCACCGCGAAGTCGTTGGACTTGGCGAAGGGCAGGGCGACGCAGCACAGCGCGAAGCAGTTCGAGCAGTCTGCGTGCAGGACGGGGAGGGAGGGGAGGTCGGGGGAGGCCGGGGTGGCGGGGGTGGCGGACACCCCTCCATTGTCAACGCTCCGGGGCGGTCAGCCGCATCTGGAGGGCCGACCAGTGGACGCCGTCGACCTGCTCCACGTCCTCCAGTACCTGTACGGCGCGGAAGCCGAGCTTCTCGTAGAGGCGTACGGCGGTGGTGTTGTGGGTGTAGACGCCGAGGTCGAGCGAGGTGAGGCCGAGCTCGTCGAAGGCGCGGGCGACGGCGAGTGTGAGGAGGGTCTCGCCGAGGCCCCGGCCGCGTGCCGCGGGGGCGATCAGTACCCGGCCCAGGCGGGTGCCGCGTACGGAGACGTGGCCGACGGGGGCGGAGTCGGCGGAGAGCGCGGTCCAGGTGTGCCGGTCCGGCTCGGCGGCGTACGCGGTGAGCTGGGCGTCGTCCAGGGGCCAGGTGAAGGAGGGTCCCGCCCAGGTGACGAGCTCGGCCCGGCTCGTGATCCAGCGGCGCAGGGCCGGGGCGTCGTCCGCGGGGCGGAACGGGCGCAGGGTGAGCGGCGAAGGGGGTGTGTCCATGCTCCAAGTATTGGTGTGCGGAACCCGGTTGATCGCGGGGGCCGGTGCGGTCAGCATCCGTACATGACAGAAGTGATCGCAGTTGCCGTCATCACCCTCCTCGCCGTGATCAGTCCGGGCGCCGATTTCGCCATGGTGGTCCGCAACAGCTATCTGTACGGGCGGCCCACCGGGCTGTTCGCGGCGGCCGGGGTCGCGGCCGGCGTGCTGGTGCACGTCTCGTACACGATGCTCGGGGTCGGGCTGCTCATCGCGTCCTCGACCGCCCTGTTCACGGCGATCAAACTGGCGGGTGCCGGGTACCTGGTGTGGATCGGGATCCGGACCTTCCGGGCGCGGGCCGAGGTGACGGTCGACCTGGAGTCCAAGCCGCAGCTGACCCGGCTGGGCGCGCTGCGGTCAGGGTTCCTGACCAACGTGCTCAACCCGAAGACGACGCTGTTCGTCGTGTCTACGTTCACGCAGGTCGTCGATCCGCAGACACCGGTGTGGCAGCAGGCCGGGTACGGGCTGTTCATGTCGGCGGCGCACCTGGGGTGGTTCGGTGCGGTCGCGCTGTTCTTCTCGAACTCGCGGCTGCGCGACCGGATGCTGAAGGCGCAGAAGGCGCTGAACCGGGCGATCGGCTCGGTGCTGGTGGGGCTGGGCGTGGGGCTGGGCTTCGCCCGCTGAGCCGCTGAGCCGCTGAGCCGCGGGGCGGCCGGCCGCCGGACAGCCGCATGGTGTCCCGCCGGGCCGGTGTTCCGTCGGGCCGGTGTTCCGCCGGGTTGTTCCCGGAAGGCCTGGCGGGACGGGTTACCTGTCGGTAGCGTGCCGGGCATGGCGATCTCCGAGGCGTTCTACGAACGGGTCGATGCCGGGCGGTTCCTGGCCACCGAGTTCACGCGCGGGCCGTGGGACCCGGGCTCGCAGCATGCCGGGCCGCCGGCCGCGCTGCTCGGGCGGGCCGTGGAGGAACGGGAGGGCGCCCGGTCGGACATGCGGATCGCGAGGATCACGTACGAGATCCTGCGGCCCGTGCCGATCGGCCCGCTGGAGGTCACCACCTCGGTGCTGCGGGCCGGCCGGAGCACCGAGGTCGTCGAGGCCGCCCTCGCCCCCGCCGGTGCAGCGCCGGTGATGCTCGCGCGGGCGCTGCGGATCCGGGTGGCCGCGGAGCCCGTGCCCGGCGTGACCCCGGCGCCGCAGCTGCCGCCGCCCGGGCAGGTGGGGGAGACGCCGTTCTTCCCGGTGCCGTGGGAGACCGGCTACCACTCGGCGATGGAGACCCGGTTCACGCAGGGCACGTTCGTCTCGCTCGGGCCCGGCACCTGCTGGATGCGGATGAAGGTGGCGCTCATCGCCGGGGAGGAGACCCGGCCGCTGGACCGGGTGCTGGTCGCCGCCGACTCGGGCAACGGGATCAGCTCGGTGATGGACTTCGCCCGGTACGTCTTCATCAACGGCGACCTGACCGTGCACCTGCACCGGCACCCGGTCGGCGAATGGGCCTGCGTGGAGGCCCGTACGAGCGTGGACGCGGCCGGGATCGGCCTCGCGGACGCCCGGCTGCACGACGAGAAGGGGCCCATCGGGCGCAGCGCGCAGAGCCTGTTCGTCGCACCGCGCTGATTCCAACCCTCCTCTTCGGCAGCGGAGTCGGTATGGCAGTCTCGTGCGGATGGAGGCTCTGAGAGACACCGACCCCGCCCACATCGGGGCGCAGACACTGCTGGCCCGGCTGGGTGCCGGTGGTATGGGGCAGGTGTACCTCGGACGGTCGCCGGGCGGCCGCCTGGTGGCCATCAAGGTGATCAAGGACGAGATCACCGGGCACCCGGAGGCGCTCGCGCGGTTCCGCCGGGAGGCCGAGACGGTCCGTGCGGTGCGGTCCGCGTACACCGCGAACCTGATCGACGCCTCGCTGGCGGCGCCGCCGTTCTGGCTGGCCACCGAGTACGTGGCGGGCCCGACGCTCAGCCATGCCGTGGGCGAGTTCGGAGCGCTGCCCGCAGCCACGTGCCGCAGGCTGTTCGCAGCGCTGGCGGAGGGGCTGGCGAGCGTCCACGCGTACGGGGTGACGCACCGGGACCTCAAGCCGCAGAACGTGATCCTGGGTGCGCAGGGGCCGCAGCTCATCGACTTCGGGATTGCCAAGGGCGCGGCCCAGACGGCTCTCACGCAGTTCGGCACCGCTCCGGGCACCCCGGGCTACACGGCTCCGGAGGTGCTGCTGCGCAACGAGGTGGCGGCCGCGGCCGACGTCTTCGCCCTCGGCGCCACGATGGCCTACGCGGCGACGGGACGGGCGCCGTACGGCACGGGCGAGCCGACGGCGGTCAACTTCCGGGCGGTGCACGGTGACATCGACGTCGAGGGCGTGGAGCCCGGTCTCGCCGACCTGATCAAGGCCTGCGTGGTGGTGGACCCGGGTGCGAGGCCTGCTCCCGCAGAGATCATTCGACGTTGTGCGGTGGATTCGGCGCTGATCGAGGACGCCGTGTACGCGTCGCTGCTGGCGACGGCCGGGGAGGTGTCGGGGCACCTGCCGGGACTGGCCTCGACCATCGGCCCGGGGCTGCCCGCCGGCCCGGTGTACGTACCGACCTACGTGCCTCCGGGTGACCCGGGACAGCCCCGGGGGCGCGAGGGCCGGTGGCGTACGTCGCGCTGGGCGCTGCTGGCCGTCACCGGTCTGGTGGTGGGCGGCCTCGCCACGGGCGGGTACCTGCTGATCCCGGACAAGGACGGCGGGCGGGCGGGCGGTGGCGGACAGGCCGCGGGCCTGCCGGCCGGGCAG
>NZ_JBHYVA010000160.1:0-14191 GCF_042750055.1 Streptomyces sp. NPDC059456 | reverse complement strand
GGCTAGGGGGCAAACGCCCGGCCGGCCTGGGCCGCCCCGCGGCCGAGGACGGCTTCGGCGACCGCGTCCCGGGCGCTCTCGTACGCCTCGTTGCCGGGGTCCTCGGCGAGGGCGGCGGGCAGGTTGATCACCTTGCCGGCGGACAGGTCCATCATCTGGGGGACGAACTCGGCCCTGGTGACCTGCCAGCGCCCGCCCGCGGCGGCCGGCGGGGCGAAGGTGAAGCGGCCGATCGAGCCGTAGTTGCCGCGCATGTCCCGCGCGCCCGAGTAGTTGAACATCTCGCCCGCGACCTGGTCGCCCATGCCGTAGACGATCCACGTCCCGTTGACCTTCTCGTAGGCCTGCGGGATGTGCGCGTGCGTGCCGAGGATCATGTCGATGTCCGGGCGCCCGCCGGTCTGCGAGGCCGTCAGCTCCTTGCCGAGCGAGAGCTGCGTCTCGTCCGGATCCGTCTGCCATTCCGTGCCCCAGTGCAGGCTGACCAGGACCACGTCGGCGCCGGCCTTCCGGGCGGCCCGGGCATCCGCGACGATCTTGTCCTTCTCCGTCAGGTTGACCGCCCAGGGCTGTCCCTCCGGCATCGGGTAGCCGTTCGTGTCGTACGTGTAGGCCAGGTGCGCGACCTTCGCGGAACCCGCCGTGTACAGGGTCGGCGTGGCCGCCTCGGCCGCGGTACGGGCCGAACCGGCGTGCTTCAGACCGGCCTTGTCGAACGCGTCGAGGGTGCGCTTGATGCCGTCGGCGCCCGCGTCCAGGGTGTGGTTGGAGGCCGTGGAGCAGCCGTCGTACCCGGCGTCCTTGAGCCCGTCGGCCACTTCGGGCGGGGACTGGAACGCCGGGTAGCCGGTGAAGGGCCCGCCGTCCTCCCCGTAGACGGTCTCCATGTGGCAGATCGCCAGGTCGGCTGCCGATACCACCGGCTTGACCGGGGAGAACATCGGCCTGAAGTCATGGCCGTCGCCGTCCGCGTCGGCCGCGGCCCGTTTGATGACCGAGTCGTGCGGCAGCACGTCACCGGTGGCCACCAGGGTGAAGCCCTTCTCGGCGCCGGCCCGGGCGGAGTGGGACCCGGCGCCGGTGGACGGCGCCGGGGAGCGGGAGTTGCCGAGGCGGGCCGGGGCGGGTTCCTTGCCGGCGGAGCAGCCCGCGGCGGCCGCGGCCAGGAGGGCGGCCGACAGGAGCGTGAGGGCGTGCCGGATGTGCGTGGTCATCTGAGGCGGCTCCCATTAGTAGGACTATCCGATCATCTGTAATCCATGGGGAAAGGGGGCACCAGTCGGGTTCCGGCTCCGGGAGCGCCCCGTCTCACCCGGGTGGCCGTTCGCCGCGCCGTTCGACCGTTCACCGCCGGGCGCGGCCGCCCACCGGCCGACCGGGGTGCTTGGGCGCAACGGCGGGACGGGACGGTTCCCGGAGCGCTCCGTGCAGGTGAGGGTGGGTCCGTCGGAGCCGAACGGACCCAGGAAGGAGCCACTCGTGCCCCTCTCCCCCACCCTCCTGCGCACGGACCCCGAGGCGCTGGCCGAGCTCCAGCGCGACCACGGGCGGGCTCTGTTCGGCTTCCTGGTCGGCCTGACGGCCGGCGACTCCCAGCGCGCCGAGGACCTCGTACAGGAGACGCTGGTCCGGGCGTGGCAGCACCCGGAGGTGCTGGACAGCGACCACGAGTCCATGCGGCCCTGGCTGTTCACCGTGGCGCGGCGGCTCGCGATCGACGCGCGGCGGGCGCGGCTGTCCCGGCCGCAGGAGGTGGACCCGGAGGGGCTGGAGCAGGCGCCCGCGCCCGAGGACGCGGTGGCCGGTTCGGTCACGGCCATCGACGTCCGGCGGGCCGTGGGCTCGCTCGGACCGGAGCACCGCGAGGTGCTGATGCAGGTCTACTTCCAGGACCGCTCGGTCGCCGAGGCGGCGGCGGAGCTCGGCATTCCGACAGGAACGGTCAAATCCCGTACGTACTACGCGCTGCGCGCCCTGCGGAAGGGCCTCCAGGGGTACGGGTACGGTCTCGGCGCCTGAACCCGCCGCGGGACCACGCGGCGAACGAAACGAATACACGCGGACCGGACACAAAACGCATCGAAATCGGCCTCAGAGCGTTCAAGTTGGGTAAACATCCCCCGTTCCGCGCGTCGCTCGGTGAAGGCTCATGGCTGACGACGGGAAGCTCGACGCGCGGGAGAAGGTGGAACGGTGCAGCCCGAGGGTACGAACGGCACCAGTGACGGCGGGCTCGCGGTGCCCATGGCATGGCTCTACGCGGAGTACATCGCCGACGAACTGCTGCGCACGGGACGGCTGATCCCGGTCAGTACCCTGGAGTTCCGCGCCGGCCGGGACACGCTCGCGCTGACGATCTACCTCTCCGACGCGGCCGGCGAGCTCTCCGGGATCCGGGTGGTCTCGCAGCTCGACGAGTGGCTGTCGCTGACGGCGTAC
The DNA here is from genome assembly GCF_042750055.1 of Streptomyces sp. NPDC059456. Taxonomy (NCBI): domain Bacteria; kingdom Bacillati; phylum Actinomycetota; class Actinomycetes; order Kitasatosporales; family Streptomycetaceae; genus Streptomyces; species Streptomyces sp. NPDC059456. The sequence continues at coordinate 11,752 of NZ_JBHYVA010000160.1, read as the reverse complement.
GGGCACCCCTGGCGCGACTGGGTGGACACCCGGTTCCTCGCGCTGGGCGAGGAGGCCAGGGAGCACGGCCGGGGCGAGGACCCCGACCTCGAGCTGGCCCGGGCCGCCTGGCGCTGGCTGGACCGCACCGAACTGTTCGCCACCAACCTCGACCCGGGCCGGCACGACCACACCGACACCCCGGCGGGCCTGGACGAGAACGCACGGGTGTGGACGCCCGCATGGCAACTGGGCCTGCCACTGGGCCACTTGGCGATGCACCTGTTCTGACAGCGCGGCGCCGTACGGGATGCGGAACCGCTCAGGCTCCGCGGCGCGGGACCGGCGCCTGCGCCGGGTCCGTCACCAGGCCGGTGAAATCGGCCTCGTTGCGCTCGGCCCGCGTGACGTACCGGCGGGCGATCAGCCACAGCACCGGGTACACCACCAGGCCGAGGGCCACCCACACCGGCGGCCCCGCCGCGGAGCGCGGCAGCGCGAACAGCACCGGCAGGGCGGCGACGAGCAGCGCCAGGGCGCCCAGTGCCCCGAGCCCGGCCCGGAGCTGGCTGCGCATCAGGGCCCGTACGTAGGTGGCGCCCACGGTGGTCTGTTCGGAGATCTCGGAGCGGGCCGGGGTGTGCGCGGGCGGCCGGCGGCGGGCGCCGCGGGGCACACCCGTGACGACCTCCCGCCGGGGCGGCGACGGCTGCTGCTGCTCGGCCATGGGGCCGGATTCTACGCAGGGCGGCGTCATTTGAGGAGACGGGACAGTCTCCGGTCGGCGAGCGGCTTCCCGCCGGTCTGGCAGGTCGGGCAGTACTGGAGCGAGGAATCCGCGAACGACACCGACCGGACGGTGTCCCCGCACACCGGGCAGGGCTCCCCGTCCCGGCCGTGCACCCGCAGCCCGCTCTTCTTCTCGGCCTTCAGGCTCCCGGCGGCGACGCCGTGCGCACGCTCGACGGCCTCGCGCAGGGTCCGCCGGACGGCCTCGTACAGGTGGGTGACCTGCTCCTCGTCGAAGGAGGCGGCCAGTTTGAAGGGCGACACCTTCGCCGCGTGCAGGATCTCGTCGCTGTAGGCGTTCCCGATCCCCGCGATCACGCTCTGGTCGCGCAGCACGCCCTTGATCTGCCGCCGCTCCGCGGCCAGCAGCGCGGCGAACGCGTCCCGGTCGAACCCCTCGGCGAGCGGATCGGGGCCGAGCCGGGCGATGCCGGGCACCTCCTGCGGGTCGCGGACCACGTACACGGCGAGCCGCTTCCGGGTGCCCGCCTCGGTGAGGTCGAAGCCGCCGCCGCCCTCCAGCGCGACCCGCAGGGCCAGCGGCCCCTTGCCCGGGCGCGGCGGCCGGTCGGGCAGGGCGTCCTGCCAGCGCAGCCAGCCGGCCCGGGCCAGGTGGATGACGAGGTGGAGCTCGCCGATCCGCACGGCGAGGAACTTGCCGTGGCGGGCGGTGGCCCCGGCCCGCTGCCCTTCGAGGGCCGTGAGCGGCGGGTCGTACGTCTTCAGCACGCTGACCGCGAGCGGGAGGACGCGCTGCACGACCCGCCCCGCGAGGTGTGCGTCGAGGAACTCCCTCAGGGCCTCGACCTCGGGCAACTCGGGCATGCCCCCAGCCTGCCCCGCCGCCCCCGCCCCGGCTACCCGAACCGGGAGCTGCGCACCGGTCCGGGCGAGCGGACGCGGTCGCGCGGACCACTGAGCCATCCGGCGGCCACGGCCGTGGTGAAGGCGCGCAGGGCCTCGTCCGGGTCGGCGGGGGTCTGCCCGTCGCCCTCGTCCGGGGCCGGGTCGGCGGTGACGATGTCGCGGGCGATCTCCTCGGCGGGCCGGGTGTCGGCGGGCCGGTCCCCCTGCTCCGCCCACGGTGCGGCGGTGTACTGCGCGAGCAGGCCGCTGACGTCGGCGGTCACGGCCGGCGGATCGGTCCAGCAGGTGGTGTGCTCGTACAGGACCTGGCCGTCCGTGCGCCCGTGCAGAGCGGTCAGGAGCTCGGCGTCGAGGGCGTTCAGGTCGTACGCCACCACGAGGGTGTCCGTGCGCGCCGGATCGTACGGTACGGCGGGCAGCCCGAGCAGCCCGGCCGCGGCCAGCCCGATGACGTGGCAGGACCGGCCGGGCAGCAGGGAGACGGTGGCCGGGCGGCGGCCGGCGGCGGCCAGGATCAGGCCGAGCCGCTCCAGACCGCGGCGGCACAGGGCGGGGTCGTCGCCGAGGTAGGCGTAGCGGCCGGTCATGCCGGCGTCGAAGCCGTACGGGGACAGGGTGGCCAGCAGGCCGCCGGTGAGGGCGAAGTGCCAGCCGCGCAGGTCCTGGCCGCCGAGTGCGCCGGCGGCCTCGGCGAGCGCGGCCCGGGACAGGATCCGCCGCTGGCGGTCGCGGGCGCCGAGCCAGACGGTGTCCTCGGGGTCCGGCAGGGCGGCGGCCGTCCGGCGGGCGGTGTCGAGGTCGCCCGCAAAAAGGGCGTTGTGGACGAGCAGGTACTGCTCGGGCCAGGGCGCCAGGCCCGCTCCCCGCCCGGCGAGCAGGGCGACGGCCTCGCCGTGCCGGTGCCCGTCCTCCAGGGCGGACGTCAGTTCCTGGAGCAGCCGCCGGGAGTCGGGGACCAGGGTCAGCGCCCGGCGCAGCGGTGCCACGGCGAGGAAGGCGATCCCGTGCTCGACGCAGCCGTAGCCGAGGTCGTAGAGCGCCTGGGGGTGGTCGGGCTTGCGGGCGGCGGCCTTCGCGGCGCGGGCGAGGTCGTCGAACCCGGCCGCTTCGGCCAGGTACCGCGTCGCCTTGGCGAGGTCGGCGAGGGGTGCGGTCTCGGCGTGCGGCCGCAGGCTGCGCACGGCCCCGGGAAGGTCTCCGGCCTTGATCAGCCGGCGGACGTCGTCAGTCATCTGGGTCATCGCGATGATCGTCCGGCACCGCGGTGAGGGGCCGCAACGGAATATGCGTCCGGCCGGCGGTCAGGACATCACGAACTCGCACCAGACGCATTTGCCGCTGCCCCGGGGTTCCACTCCCCAGACGTCCGCCAGACGGTCGACCAGCATCAGGCCGCGGCCCGAGACGCCCGATTCGCCGGCCTCGCGGCGGCGGGGCAGGGCGCTGGAGCGGTCCTCGACCTCGACGCGCAGCCGGCGGTCCGGTCCGGTCAGGACCCGGAGGGTGACGATCGCCGGGCCGTCCGTGTGCATCAGGGCGTTCACGATGAGCTCGTCCGCGACGAGCTCGATCTCGTCGACCCGGTCGCGCGCGCCCCACCCGCGCCCCGCCGCGCCGATCATGTGGCGGGCGGCGACCAGGGCTTCCGGGTCGCCGGGGGCCACGTGCTGCTGGAGGCGGCCGCCGCCCGGCGGGGCCTCCTCGGCGTCGCGGCGCAGCAGGAGCAGGGCCATGTCGTCGTCGCCGCCCCGCTCGTCGATCGCCTCGCACAGCCGGTCCGCCAGCCGTGCGAGGTCCGCCGGTCCGCTCCGGACCAGGTTGGTGAGCAGCCGGATTCCGTCGTCGAGGTCCGCGCCGGGGTGTTCCACGAGGCCGTCGGTGCACAGCAGGAGCGTTTCACCCGGGTCCAGTTCCACGGTGGTGACCGGGTACGCCAGGCGGCCGAACTCCGCCGACAGGCTCAGCGGCATGCCGCCCTCCACCGGCAGCCGCCGGCAGTCCCCGTCGCGGGTGCGCAGCAGGGGGTCGATGTGCCCGGCGCGGACCACTTGCAGCACGCCGGTGGAGAGGTCGGCCTCCACATACGTGCAGGTCGCGAAGCGCTCGGTGTCCAGCTCGTGCAGGAAGACGGAGGCCCGGGCCATGACCGTGCCCGGTGCGTGGCCCTCGGCGGCGTAGGCGCGCAGCACGATGCGCAGCTGGCCCATGACCGCCGCCGCGTGGGTGTCGTGGCCCTGGACGTCGCCGATGACCGCGCCGACCCGGCCGCCGGGCAGCGGGATGACGTCGTACCAGTCGCCGCCGATGTCCCGGCCCATACGGGCGGAGCGGTACCGTACGGCGATCTCCGCCCCGGGCACCGAGGGGATCCGGCGCGGCAGCATCGCCTGCTGGAGGCCTTCCGCCAGGTCGTGCTCCTGCTCCAGCAGCATCGCGCGCTGGAGGCTCTGCGCGATGCTGCTGCCGAGGGCGACCAGCAGGTTCCGCTCGTCCTGGGTGAAGCCGTCCTTGTCCTGGTAGAGGAGTCCGATCGCGCCGATCGGGCGGGCCTGGGCGATCAGCGGCAGGTAGGCGGCCGCCGAGATCCGCATGTACGAGATCTTCTCCCAGAGCTCGGGGTAGCCCTCGGCGAACTCCTCCGCGGAGTCGAGGAAGCGCGGTTGCAGGGAGCGGACGACCTCGCTCATCGGGTACTGCTCGTCGATCCGGGTGTACCGGGTGCCGGGGACGAAACTGTCCTGGGGGCCTTCGGCCACCAGGTGGATGCGCCCGGCCTCGACCAGGCCCATCACCATGCCCATGGAGCCCAGCCGCTCCAGGCCGTGGGCGTCGCCGATGACGTCGATGACGTCCCGCACCGTGCGGGCGTGGGCGAGGGCGGCGGTGGTGCTCTCGACGACCGAGGTCTGGCGGCGCCGTTCCTCGTCGAGGCCGAGGCGCTCAGCCGAGTGGCTGAGCTCCTCGGTGGCGTCGCGGACGATGCCGATGATCCGGAACGGGCGGCCGTCGGGGCCGCGCATGACGCGGCCCTGGGTGTGGGTCCAGCGCAGCCGCCCGTCCCGGCAGCGGATCCGGAAGTAGGCTCCGTAGCTGTCCTCGCCGCTCTTGAGGGCGGCGGAGACGAGGGCGTCGAGCCGGGTCGCCTCGGCGGGCGGAACGCGCGGGGACAGGGACTCGGGCCGTCCGTCGTACGCGTCGGGCGTCGTGTCGAACACGTCGAGGGCGGCCGCGTCCATGTGCATGAGACCGGTCTCCAGGTCCCAGTCGAAACTGCCCATGCGGTTCAGCGAGAGCGACCGGTCCGGGTGTGCGGGCCAGTCGTCCGGCAGCGATACGGTGGTCGGCACCGATCCACCATGACACACGGGCCGGTCAGGCGCTCTCCAACGGGGAGACGGGATCCGGGGCGGACCCGCGCCGGTCCGCGGCGCCGAACGGGTCGTACGGGGAGTCCGCGTCGTTCGGGCCGAAGGGGTCCCCCGCGTCGGGCACCCGGTTCGCCGGGCCGTCCGGCTCCGGCCGGCGCCCCGGGTCGGGCTGGTCCTGCGGGGGCAGGTCCGGGGCGAGGCCGGCGAGCGGGTCGGCCAGGGGGTCGAGCGGGTCCAGCGGGTCCGGCCGGTCCGAGGGCGTGCCCGGGGGGACGTCGCCCGGCCGGCTGCGGGGCGCGTCGGACCGCGGAGGCGCGGGCGGCTGCGCGGGCCGCTGCGGGGCGGACGGCCCGGACGGGGCCGGCTGGGCGGGCTGGGCGGGCTGGGCCTGCTGGTCGTCGTGCACCGGCACGCAGTCGGTGGCCTGCGGGGCCGGGACCCCGCCGGGGCCGCTCGGCGGCTTGGGCGGGGCGGGCGGTGCGGGCGGTGCGGTGCGGGCCGTGCCGTTCGTCCCGGCGCCGGCCTGGTCGCCGGTCTCGGGCGGGGCGCACGGTTCGGCGGAGGCGACCCCGGGCGCGGTCAGGGGGCCGGCGGGGATGCCCTGGGCCGGGTCGTACGCGGGGACGGGCTGCGGGGTGCGGTCCTGGGCGCCGTCGTCGCCGGTCTTGCGTTCGAGCCAGGTGTTGTCGGCGACGTTGACGATGACCAGGCTCTTGATCACCTGCTGGGCCGGTTCGATGACGATGACCTGGTGGGGCTGGTAGCCGTTCCACTGGTCGCCCTTGAGTGCCTGGCCCTTGGGGGCGCGCGGCGCCTGGAGCGGGTTCCCGCAGGCGCACCGGACCCGGGGCATGCCGTGGTCGTCGACGAGGACGGCGGTGCCGGCCTGGAGGACGGACTGGAAGGGGTCCGCGCGGCCGTCGCGGAAGGCGTGGTTGGTGACGCGGGTGTCGGCACGCAGGACGACCGGGGTGAGGCCGCGCAGGAACTCGGGGAGCTTCGCGGGCTCGACGGAGACGGCCTGGGCGAAGGCCTTGGCCTTGCCCTCGTCCTCGGTGAGGGCGTGCAGCTGCTGCTCCACGTCGCAGCTGCCCAGCCGTTTGGTGCCGCCGTAGAGGCCTGGGGTGGCGGCGTTGACGGTCCGCACGCCCTGGCCGGTCGGGTTGGCCAGCGGGGGCTGCGCGGGGGCGGACTCCGCGGTGGCGGAGGTGGTGGTGAAGGGGTCGGGTCCGGCCGAGGCGACGGGCTGGAGCAGCACCTCCTGGCTCTCGGGTCCGGCGGTGCTCTTGGGTTCCTCGGGGGCGCCGCAGGCCGCGGCGAGCAGCCCGAGGACCGTGAAGAGGGCGGCGCGGACCGGTGTATGACGGCGCAGAGCCTGACGGCGTGTCGACACGTGCACGTGTATCTCCCTTTTCGCCCCGGTTGTTCCCTCCTGTCTGCCCCATCGGCGGGAGGGCCGCAACCGGAGCGTCCGGACGGAACCGGGGCCGCGCCTTGAACATGTTCAAAGAACCTCGTAGGGTCTCCCCCGTGAGTTGAACGCGTTCAAAGTGTTGGGCCGCGCCCGGAGGGGAGTCCGCGATGGCGGTACTGGTGCATCTGATCGTCACGCTGGGCATGCTCTACGTCGTCCCCGCCGGCCTGCGCCTGATCGACCCGGCCGGACTGCGGACGACCGCCCGGATCTGGCCGCTGCTCGCCGCCCCCGGGGCGCTGTGCCTCTGGCTGCCGCGCGGCGCCGTCGCCACCGCGCTCGCGGCCGTCTACGCCGCGGCCGCCCTGGCGCTCGCCGCACGCGCCCCCGCCCGCCTGCTCCGGGCGCTGCGGACACCGGCCGGCGGGATCCGCGCACCCGCCCCGGCCGAGACGGCCGTGGCCACCGCTCTGGTCGCGCCGTCGGTCGCCGGGACCGCCCTGGTCGCCGAACGCGCCGGGTACCGGCTGTTCGGCTTCGACCTGGACGTCCTGGCGCTGACCGTGCCGCACTTCCACTTCGCCGGGTTCGCCGCCGCCCTGATCGCGGGGCTGGTGTGCCGGGCCGCGGCACCAGCGCACGGCGGCCTCGCGCGCTGGGCCGCGTACAGCGTCCCCGGCGGGACCCTGCTCGTCCTCCTCGGCTACTTCGTGGACGACTGGGCGGAACTGGCCGGCGCGGTGGTGCTGACCGCCGGGATGTGGGCGGTCGCCCTGCTCACCTGGCGGGAGATCCGCCCCGCCGCACGGGACCGCGCCACCGGGACGCTGCTGGCGACCTCGGCCGCGGTCCTGGTGGCCACCATGCTGCTCGCCCTGTGGTGGGCGCTCGGCGAGGCCACCGGCCTCGTCCACCCCACCTTGACCTGGATGGCCGCGACCCATGGTCTCGGCAACGCGCTCGGCTTCGCCCTGTGCTCGCTGCTGGCCTGGCGCCGGCCGGCCCCGGACGCGGCCCGACAGGAGGAGACCACCCCATGACCCGGCTCATCGGCACCGGCCTCGGCACCTTCAGCTACCCGGACCGGGGCGCGACGCGGCACCGGCCGCTGCCCGCCGGATACCACCACCTGCACCACCGCACCCGGATCGGCCACGGACAGGCCGTCTTCGAGGCCGCCGGCACCGCCGTCACCACCTTCGGCGCCCACCGGGCCTCGGGCATGCTGGTCCGGGCCGGCCACGGCGCGGTCCGGGCGGGGAGCCGCGTGGTGGTCGGGATCGGCCTCGGGCCGGTGCGGATCAGCGCGCCGTGCCAGGTGGTCTGGACGGCGTACGAGCCCACGGCCATCGGCTTCGCGTACGGGACGCTTGCCGGCCATCCGGAGTGCGGGGAGGAGTCCTTCATGGTGCGCCGGGACCCCGACGGCACGGTGTGGTTCGAGGTGACCGCCTTCAGCCGGCCGGCCGCCTGGTACACGCGGCTCGCGGGCCCGGTGGTCCCCTTCCTCCAGCTGCGCTACGCCCGCTGGCTGGGCCGCACCGTGCGCAGGCTGGCCGCCGCGGCCTGATCCGCCCGATACTGGAGAGGATGGACTGGTTCACGGCGCCCGGCTACTGGGTGGCCCGGCTGGTCTTCCAGCGGGCCCTCGCCGGCGTCTACGTCTTCGCCTTCGTCGCGGCCGCCCTTCAGTTCCGGGCGCTGATCGGGGCGCACGGCATGCTGCCCGTGCCGCGCTACGTGCGGTACGTGCCGTTCAAACGCGCCCCGAGCCTGTTCCAACTGCGCTACTCGGACCGCCTCTTCGCCTGCTGCGCCTGGACCGGGGCGGCGGTCGCCGCGGCCCTGGCGGCGGGAGCGGGCGACCTCGTTCCGCTGGCCGCCGCCATGGGCGCGTGGGCGCTGCTGTGGCTGCTGTACCTGTCGGTCGTGAACGTGGGGCAGACCTGGTACTCCTTCGGCTGGGAGTCACTGCTGCTGGAGGTGGGCTTCCTCGCGGTCTTCCTCGGCAACGCGCGGACCGGGCCACCGGTGCTGGTGCTGTGGCTGCTGCGCTGGGTCGTCTTCCGGGTGGAGTTCGGCGCGGGGCTGATCAAGATGCGCGGGGACTCCTGCTGGCGCAAGCTGACCTGCCTCTACCACCACCACGAGACACAGCCGATGCCGGGGCCGCTGAGCTGGTTCTTCCACCATCTGCCGAAACCGCTGCACCGGGTGGAGTGCGCGGCCAACCACGTGACGCAACTGGTGGTCCCGGTGCTGCTGTTCACCCCGCAGCCGGTGGCCTCGTACGCGGCCGGGATCATCGTGGCGACGCAGCTGTGGCTGGTGCTGTCGGGCAACTTCGCCTGGCTGAACTGGATCACCATCACGGTGGCCCTTGCGGCGATCGACTTCACCGGGCTCACGGGTCCGCCGCCGGCCGCGGCCTCGCGCGGCGCACCCGTCTGGTTCGCGGTCCTCGTGTGCGCGGTGACCGTGCTGGTGCTGGTGCTGAGCCGGCATCCGGTGCTCAACATGGTCTCGCGGCGCCAGGTGATGAACCGGTCCTTCGACCCCCTGCACCTGGTCAACACGTACGGGGCCTTCGGCACCGTGGGCCGGATCCGCGACGAGGTGGTGGTCGAGGGGACCGCGGACCGGGTGCCGCGGGAGGACGGGACGTGGCTGGAGTACGGGTTCAAAGGCAAACCGGGCGATCTGCACAGGATGCCGCGCCAGTTCGCCCCGTACCATCTGCGCCTCGACTGGCTGATGTGGTTCGCGGCGCTCTCCCCCGGCTATGCGCGGGACTGGTTCGGTCCGTTCGTGGAGCGGCTGCTGGCGGGCGACCGGGACACGCTGCGGCTGATCCGCCACAACCCCTTCCCGGACGCGCCGCCGTCGTACGTGCGGGCCAGGCTGTACCGCTACCGGTTCACCACCTGGCGGGAGCTGCGCGAGACGGGCGCGTGGTGGCACCGGACGCTGCTGCGCGAGTACCTGCCGCCCACCCGGCTCTCCGAGGCCGCCTGGTCAGAGCCCGAGTAGCGCCGCCTCGCGGTCCGCGGACAGGCCCGGGGCCGGCCGGTCGGAGCGCTGCGGAGCGACGAAGCCGAGGGACCGGAGCCAGGTCCAGGTGTCGGCCACGGTCTCCCCGACGGGGCGGCACTCGAGGCCCGCCGCCCGGGCCCTGGAGACGTCGCCGCCGCACATGTAGTCCTGCAGCTCGCCCTCCGGGAGCCAGATCGGCAGTTCGGTCCAGGGCTGTACGCCGGCCTCCGCGATCCGGGCCGCGTCGGTCCAGCGGAGCTCGGCGCCGCCGCCGGTGACGGCGGCGCAGGCTTCGAGGAGGCCGCCCATGGTGGCGTGGCCGAGCGGGGAGACCACGTTGTACGGGCCGCCGAGTCCGGCCCCGGCCGCATCCAGGGTCCACTGCGCGAGGTCGCGGACGTCGATGTACTGGAGCCGGTCCTCCGGCCGGCCGGGAGCCAGGGTGGGGCCGCCGCGGGCGGTCCGGTTCAGCCACCAGGGAAGCCGGCCGACGTTCTCGTACGGGCCGAGGATCAGGCCGGCGCGCACCAGGAGGGCCCGGTCGCCGAAGGCGTCGAGGGCGGCGATCTCACCGCCGCGCTTGTCCTCGGCGTAGGCCGTGGCGCCGGCGTCGGGCGAGCCGTCGACCAGCGGACCGTCCTCGTCCATGCCGGCGGGGGCCGGGTAGCGGTACACGGAGCGGCTGGAGACGTACGCGTACCGCCCGGTGCGGCCGGCGAGCAGCCGGGCGCTGTCGCGCACGACGGTCGGGGCGCCGCCCCAGGTGTCGACGACGAGGTCCCACTCCCCCGCGGCGAGGGCGTCCAGGCCGCCGGGCGCGGTGCGGTCGCCGTGCGCGGCGGAGGTCCCCGGCGGCGGTGCGTGGTGCCCGCGGTGGAAGACGGTGACGTCCCAGCCGCGGGCCAGGGCGTCCTCGGTGATCGCGCGTCCGACGAACTCGGTACCGCCCAGCATCAGTAGCTTCATGCGGTCCAGCGTGCCGGGGGCCGGCGGCGGCCGGAAGTCGTGATCGCCCTCAGCGATGACGCTCACGGCGTATGGCCGACGGGAACCCCTGGCGCGTCCCGGACGATCGGTGCGGGCGAGGGGGCCGGGGAGGCCGGGTGCGCAGCACCGCGCCCCCGTTGCCGGTGGGCTCGGGGGCGCTGAGTGGGGTCGCGGTCAGTCGATGCCGGGAAGGATGTGGGACTCCGCCAGGTCGTCTTCGTAGCCCGCGAGCCGGATCGGGGCGGACCGGGCCCAGACTTCGAGGCTGCCGAGCTCGTCGGCATGGGGGCGGTTCCGCCGTGCCGGGTACTCCGCCAGCGTCTCGTCGGGCTTCGTCGTCGTGTCTGTCACCGCGCACTCCTTTGTGTCGCGTAACCCGGAGGGCGAGCCGCGCGCCGGGCACAAGGGGTCAAGGGTTTCCGGACGCGGTGGCGCCATGGTGGAGCGTGGCCTGGATACGGCCGTCTTGTGCCACTCAGAGTACACATATGAGCGCGCCCCCGCTCGATGGATTGGCAAAATCCACTCGACGGCTTGATTTCTCCGCGAGTTCAGGAAGTCGTACGCCGGTGTGCCCGTGTCGGGTGGTCTGCTCGACGGCGGCAGCACGACGGGAGTACGGGCGGCGGAGGGAGCGGCGGTGGCGGAGTCCGGAGTGCCGGGGGTGCCGAGGGTCGGCAGCGTCGAGGAGCTGATGGAGCTGCTGCTCGCGTGCCGCGGGGCGTGGGACACGCCCGACCGCAGCGGAGACCCGGTCGATCTGCACGATCATGGGCTCCAGACTGCTGCACTCCTGCGCCGCTCGCATCCCTTCGACAAGGAGCTCCAAGTCGCCGGGCTCGTGCACGACCTGGGCCATCTGCTGTTCCCGGGCGACGACGCCGGGCACGCCGACCACGCCGCGCGGGCGGTCCGGCCGCTGCTCGGGGAGCGGGTGGCCCGGCTGGTACGGCTGCACGTGCCGGCCAAGCGCTATCTGGCGGCCGTGGAGCCCGGCCGGACGCTGTCCCCGCAGAGCGCGCTGACCCTGCGGGCACAGGGCGGGCCGATGGAGGGGGCGGAGATGCGGGCCTTCGCGGCCGACCCCGACGCGGAAGCGGCCGTGACGTTGCGCCAAGCGGATGACGCGGGCAAGGTCGTCGGCCTCGACGCGGGCGTGATGGAGGACTGGCGTCCGGTCCTGGAGCTGGTCGCGGCGGGGGCGTACGAGCGCACGCCGTGAAACGGCCGTGGGGCCGGCCCCCCCCCGCGGGGGGGGGGGCCGGGGGGGGGGGCCGGGCCCCGGGGGGGGGCCGCGCGGCGGGCCCCCCCCGTT
>NZ_JBHYVA010000159.1:3302-14224 GCF_042750055.1 Streptomyces sp. NPDC059456 | reverse complement strand
GGCGGGGGGGGGGGGGGGGGGGCGGCCGGGGGGGGGGGGGGGGGCGCGGCGCGCCGGGCCCGGGGGGGGGGGGGGGCCCCCGCAGCGGTCTCCCGGAGCTGCGGAACTACTGCGCGAGCTCGTGGTCGTGGCCCGGGCGGAGCCCGCCCCCGGTGCTGCCGCCCGGCGTCGGCTTCGCGACGACCGGCCGGGACAGCGGGGCCAGGTCGTACGCGTAGTGGCCGACCGCGTTCGCGATGACGTCGACGTTGATGTCGAGCGCCTTCTGGTCGATGTTGGTGATGTCGTCGCCCTTGCCGTGGTAGTTCACGTCGTACGCGACACCGGCCCGGCCGCCGAACTTCGCTGCCTGCGCCGCCGTCTTGATGCCCTCGGCGCCCGTGTCCGTGCCGCCCGACGGGATGCCCGCCTCGATGAACGGGCCGTAGTCCGAGCGGCCGGTGAAGTCCGAGCCCTCGTGGGGGATCTTCTGCGCGTCGAGGAAGTCCGTGATGCCCTTCTCCAGCTGCGCCGAGCCCTCCGGGCCGGGTCCCGAGCCGACGTGGTCGGAGTCGTCGCCGTCGTAGACGAAGTACGCCGCGTTCGGCGAGGCGATCATGTCGAAGTTCAAGTACAGCCTGATCTGCTTCTTCTGGGCGTCCGTCAGGCCGTTCACGTACGCCTCGGAGCCCAGCAGGCCGAACTCCTCGGCCGACCACCAGGCGAACTTGACCTTGTTCTTGATCTTGTTCTGGCTGCTCGCGAGGCGCTGCGCGACCTGGAGGATGCCGGCCGAACCGGACCCGTTGTCGTTGATGCCGGGACCCGCCGCCACCGAGTCGAGGTGGGCACCGAGGAAGACGGTGTTGTCCTCGTCCCCGCCCCGGGTCTCCGCGACGACGTTGTACGTCTTGCGGTTCTCCCGGAACTCGCGGATGTCGAGGGTGACCTCGACCGGGCCGGCCGCCGCCTCGGCGGCGAGCCGTTCGCCCTCGGCCTGGGTGACGCCGCCGGTGGGGACCTTGCCCGCGTCCGCCGCGCCCAGGGTGCCGTTGAGGGCGCCCTCGGTGTTGTTGTAGATGACCGCGCCGACCGCGCCGGCCGCCGCCGCGTTGGCCTGCTTGACCGCGAAGGTGCAGCCGCCGCGCCTGACCAGGGCGATCTTCCCGGTGAAGGCGCCCGCGGCGAAGTCGCCCGGCTCGCAGCCGTTCGTGCCGTCCGCGTCCACGGGGGCGACGGCGAGCGGCGCCGTGACGCCGCCCTCCGGGCCGCTCGCCGTGTACGTCATCAGCTTGATCGGGACGTCGCGCCCGCCCGCGCCGCCCACCTTCAGCGTCTCGGCGATCGTCTCGACGTACACGAAGTCGAACTCGTTCTTCGAGACCTTGTAGCCGGCCGCCCGCATCACGGCCTCGACGTACTGCGCGGACTGCACGTGGCCCTTGGAACCGGCCACGCGGGTGCCCTTGTTGTAGTCGGCGATGGCCTGGAAGACCTTCAGGTGGTTGTTGGCGCCTTTGCCGGTCGAGTCCTTGACCAGCTTCCGGGCCAGCGCGTCGCCCCGGGCGGCATCGCTCTGCGGGCTGCCGGTGGCACCGGCCGGCCCGGCGAGCACCAGCGGGGAGACGAGGGCCGCGGCGGCCAGGGCGGCGGTTGCTGCGGCTATACGGCGTGAGGGCATGAAGATCCTTCCACGACAAGTACGAGCAGACGGCACACGGACGGACGGAAGCGGTGCACGGTACGTGGGGGAGCGGTGGACGCACGGTATAGACCATGAGGCCGGTCTGGCCAGAGGTTTCACTGAATTCCGGTGGGCGACTCCCGCATATCGGTGCCGTCAGCGCAGGATGCCCTCGATGAACTCCGAGCCGATTCGGGCCACCACGCCCAGATCCAACTGGTGCTGGACGTAACGCCCTTGGCGCCAGGTGCGCAGCAGTCCCGCCTTCTTCAGCGCCGACAGGTGCCGCGAGACCTCCGGCGCCGTGATGCCGTGTACGGTCGCCAGCTCGCTCGTCGTGTACGGGGCCCGGGCCAGGCTCCGGCACAGCATCATCCGCATCGGATGGGCCAGCGCCACCATCCGCCGCTGGAGCAGGTCCACCGAGCCCGGCTCGGGCAGTTCGGGGGAGCGCAGCGGATAGTGGACCACCGGCATCCAGCCGGGCGCGTGCAGCACCAGCAGGTGCGGCCAGCCGAAGTTCGTCGGAACGAACACCAGGCCGGGGCCTGTCTCCGGATCCGTCGCCGTGGCCGAGCCGTGGACCATCTTGTCGACGGTGATGGTGGTGGCGGCCTGGTCGACGCTCAGCGCCGTCGACACCTCGTGCAGCGTCGTCGCCAGCCCCTTGCGGCGCAGCAGCTCGGTCTTGTGCCGGGCGTCGGCGCCCTGCTGCGGCTCGATCCGCCGCCAGGTCTCCGCGAAGAACGCCTCGTCGCAGTCCTCCAGCATGCGCCGCAGCCACACCCGCACCGAGGCCGTGTCGTCCAGCAGCCGCAGCGAGAAGGCCAGCTGGCGCGGGCCGCGGGCGGCTGCCGTCTCCAGCGCCTTGGCCCGGGCCTGCGGGTTCGTCAACGGCGAGGGCCCCCCGCCCTCGTTGTACAGCGCCAGCCAGCAGTGCTCCAGGGCGGCCATCACGAACCGCTCGTCGTCGATCCGGTCGAGTACGTCGAGCTCCTCGGCCAGCGTCGCGGCGGGCAGGCCGGTGCCGCCGGGGACGCCCGCGAAGGCCATGAAGATGTCGGAGAACGAACTGCGCCACATGAACTCGGCCTCCAGCAGCCGGTCCGCGAGGCAGGGGTCCAGCGCGGCCGAGGTGGCGGTGGTCCAGGAGGTGAGGCCCGGGTGGTGCGCGGGCTGCGACAGGGCGTGCAGCGCCATGCAGAGCTCGGAGAGCGCGGAAGGTGCGAAACGGATGCGTTCCGCGGGGAGCCCGGCGATGTCGATGGTGACGCTCATCGGCCCATTCTGACCTGTCGGAGGGCTGTGACCAGGCCTGACACGGATCGATTGACGAGGAGCGTCAATCGTCGTGCGGGGTGGCCCGAGCGGGTCCAGGGTGGAGGGATGACAGCGATCGAGCAGTACCTCATCGACACCTGGCGCGCCTCCCGGCAGGGCGCCCCGATGCCCCCGCCGCCGGGCCGGGACGACGTCGCCGTGCTGCGCGCGGCCCGTACGTACGCGCAGTTCCAGGCCGTCCTCGACGGAAGGGGGGCCCGGCACCCCTGGTGGGCGGCTCTGCACCGGCTGGTGGCGGGAGGCCGCCGGCACGCGGCCGGAAGATCCTGATGCCGGCCGCTCAGCGGTCCTCGGGGTGGAAGTCGATCTCGTACGCGATCTCGGAGCGGCGGTCGGCGACCACGATGTCGGCGGTCTCCACCGCCCGCCCGTCCGTGGCGTAGTACGTCCGCTCTATCCGGGTGATCAGGTCGCCGACGCTGATGCCGAGCAGATTGGCCTGCCGCTGGTTCGCCCGCGCCGGGCGGGGGACCTCCAGCGCCGAGGCGACGAGCACGCCGATCGAGCGCATCCGCTCGATGACCCCGGCGCCCTTGAACGGGCCCGCCTCCGGGAGGACGACCGGAGTGCCGTCGGTGAGGGCCATCGGCTCCCAGGACTCGCAGATCTCCACCGGCCGGCCCTCGGCCAGGAACTCGTACGTGGTGAGCACGCACGGATCGCCCGCCGGGACGGCGAGCCGCTCCGCGATCCGCTCGGGCGCCGGAGTCCGGGCCGTGGAGTGCGCCTCCCACGTCAGGCCCGAACCGCCGGGTCCGGTCCGGCGGCGCCGCCGGGAGCGGACCATGCGCAGCCGTTCGCGCGGCTCGCACAGGTAGGTGCCGGAGCCGGCCCGGCCCTCCAGGAGCCCCTCGATGATCAACAGCTCCAGTGCCCGCTGCGTGACGCTCTGCCCGACGCCGTACTCCCCGGCGAACCGGGCCCGCGACGGCAGCTTGGCACCGACGGGCCACTCCTCGGCCCGGATCCGGGCGCGCAGCGAGTCCGCCACCTTCAAGTACGCCGTATCACGGGCCATATGAGCCGTCCTGTGCCGGTCGACGATGTGGGCCCAAGCTAATTCATCAGGTCGAACCCGAGTCTTCAGAACGGCGCGGAGTGAAAGGACGGGGCCGCCGCCGCGGCGCGGCGGCGACCCCGTCCGGGCTCAGTCGAAGTTCGGCGCGTTGCGCTCGTAGACCAGCCGCAGCCCGATCAGCGTCAGCCACGGCTCGTGGTCGTCGATGACCGAGGACTCGCCGAGGACGATCGGGGCGAGCCCGCCCGTCGCGATGACCCGTACGTCGTCCGGCGCGCCGCCCGGGCCGGCCAGCTCGCGGGCCATCCGGTTCACGATCCCGTCGACCTGGCCCGCGAAGCCGTAGACCACGCCCGACTGCATCGCCTCGACCGTGGACTTGCCGATCACGTTGCGCGGCCGCGCCAGCTCGATCTTGCGGAGCTGGGCGCCCCGTACGCCGAGGGCCTCCATCGAGATCTCGATGCCCGGGGAGATCACCCCGCCCACGTACTCGCCCTTCGCGGACACCGCGTCGAACGTGGTCGCCGTACCGAAGTCGACCACGATCGCCGGGCCGCCGTAGAGCTCGACGGCGGCGACCGCGTTGATGATGCGGTCCGCGCCGACCTCCTTGGGGTTGTCCATCAGGATCGGCACGCCCGTCTTGATGCCGGGCTCCACGAGCACCGCGGGGACGTCGCCGTAGTAGCGGCGGGTCACCTCGCGCAGCTCGTGCAGCACCGACGGGACGGTCGAGCAGATCGCGATGCCGTGGATGCCGTCGCCCAGCTCGCTGCCGAGCATCGGGTGCATGCCCATCAGGCCCTGCATCAGCACGGCCATCTCGTCGGCCGTGCGCCGCGGGTCGGTCGAGATCCGCCAGTGCTCGACGATCTCGTCACCGTCGAACAGGCCGAGCACGGTGTGGGTGTTGCCGACGTCGATGGTCAGCAGCATTACCGCTCCTCGCGCAGGTCCAGCCCGATGTCCATGATCGGGGAGGAGTGCGTGAGCCCGCCGACCGCCAGGTAGTCCACGCCCGTCTCCGCGTACGCGCGGGCGTTCGCCAGCGTGAGGCGGCCCGAGGACTCCAGCACCGCGCGGCCGGCGACCAGCGCCACGGCCTCCTCGGTCTCGATCGGCGTGAAGTTGTCCAGCAGGATCAGGTCCGCGCCCGCGTCCAGGGCCTCGCGGACCTGGTGCAGGGTGTCCACCTCGACCTCGATCGGCAGATCGGGGAACTGCTCGCGCACGGCCTTGAACGCCTCCGCGACACCGCCCGCCGCGATCACGTGGTTGTCCTTGACCAGCGCCGCGTCCGACAGCGACATCCGGTGGTTGACGCCGCCGCCGCAGCGCACCGCGTACTTCTCCAGGGAGCGCAGGCCCGGCGTGGTCTTGCGGGTGTCGCGGACCTTCGCCCCCGTGCCCTCCAGCTCGTCGGCCCACCGGCGGGTCGCCGTCGCGATGCCCGACATCAGGCAGAGCAGGTTCAGCGCGCTGCGCTCACCGGTCAGCAGGTCCCGGGTGCGGGCCCTGACCGTCAGCAGCACCTGGCCGGGCTGCACCCGGTCGCCGTCCTCGACGTGCCGCTCGACCTCGAACTCGTCCTCGCAGACGACGGACAGGACGGCCTCGGCGACGCGCAGACCGGCGACCGTGCCCGCCTCGCGGGCGGTGAAGTCGGCGTGCGCGACGGCGTCCTCGGGGACGGTCGCCACGGTGGTCACGTCGACGCCGCCGTCCAGGTCCTCGGAGATCGCCATGTGGGCGATGTCCTCGACCTCGATCGGGTCCAGGCCCGCGTCGGCCAGCAGCTGGGCCAGCGCCGGGTCCAGTCCCGACTCCTCGCCGTCGCCGCAGCCGCAGCCGTCGCCGCAGCCGCCCGCGGACTCGTCGAGGAGCTGCAGCTCCGCGTGCTCGTGCTCGTGGTCGTGCGTTTCGGGGGTGCTCACGATGACTGCTCCTGGCTCAGGGGGTGCTGTACGGACGGAAAGCCCGCGGAGTCGGTGGGGGTGACGACCAGGGCCCGCTTCTCGGTGGCGGACAGCCGGACGACGAGGTGGCGGCGCCAGGCGGCGTCGTCCCGGTCGGGGTGGTCCTCGCGCCAGTGGCAGCCGCGGGTCTCCTCGCGGCGCAGGGCGGCGGCGACCAGTACGCGGGCCACGCACAGCAGGTTCGTGGCCTCCCAGGTCTCGGTGCCGGGCACGGCGGTCTTGCCGTCCGTCTCCAGCGCCGTGAGGGCGGTCGCGTACAGGTCCTCCAGGGCGGCGGCCGCCGTGCGCAGCGAATCGGCGGAGCGGAGCACGCCCGCGCCTTCCGTCATGATGCGCTGGATCTCGTACCGCGCCCCGGCGGGCTGGAGCGGACCGGTCGCCGGGACCGGGATGCCCGGGCCGCTGCCCGCGGGCGCGTGACCGACGATGTCCTCGGCGATCCGCTCGGCGAAGACCAGCCCCTCCAGCAGGGAGTTGGAGGCCAGCCGGTTCGCGCCGTGCACGCCGGTGCAGGCGACCTCGCCGCACGCGTACAGGCCGGGGACCGTGGTCCGGCCGTGCAGGTCCGTCCGTACGCCGCCGGACGCGTAGTGCGCGGCGGGCGCGACCGGGATCGGCTCGGTCACCGGGTCGATGCCGTGGGAGCGGCAGGCGGCCAGGATGGTCGGGAAGCGCTGCTCCCACATCCGCGCGCCGAAGTGCCGGGCGTCCAGGTACATGTGCTGCGCGCCCTGCTCCAGCATGCGGCGCGTGATGCCCTTGGCGACGATGTCGCGCGGGGCCAATTCGGCCAGCTCGTGCTGCCCCAGCATGAAGCGGACGCCGTCACCGTCGACCAGGTACGCGCCCTCGCCGCGGACCGCCTCCGACACCAGCGGCTGCTGGCCCTCGGCGTCCGGACCCAGGAACAGCACGGTCGGGTGGAACTGGACGAACTCCAGGTCGGAGACCTCGGCCCCGGCCCGCAGCGCCAGCGCCACGCCGTCGCCGGTGGACACCGACGGGTTGGTGGTGGCCGAGAAGACCTGGCCCATCCCGCCGGTCGCCAGGATCACGGCGGGCGCGTGGACGGCGCCGACGCCGTCGTGCTGGCCCTCGCCCATGACGTGCAGGGTGACACCCGCCGTACGGCCCTCGGCATCCTGGAGCAGGTCCAGTACGAGGGCGTTCTCGACGGTCTCGATGCCGGCCGCGTGCACGGCCTCGACCAGCGCGCGGGAGATCTCGGCGCCGGTGGCGTCGCCGCCCGCGTGCGCGATCCGGCGGCGGTGGTGGCCGCCCTCGCGGGTCAGCTCGATCTCGCCGGTCTCGGCGGAGGTGTCGAAGACGGCCCCGGTCGCGATGAGCCGGCGCACGGCGTCCGGCCCCTCGGTGACCAGGAGCCGGACGGCGTCCTCGTCGCACAGCCCGGCGCCCGCGACCAGCGTGTCGTCCAGGTGCTGCCCCGGGGTGTCGCCGTCGCCGAGGGCCGCGGCGATCCCGCCCTGCGCCCAGCGCGTGGAACCGTCGTCGAGGCGGGCCTTGGTGACCACGACCGTACGGCGGCCCGCGGCGGCGCAGCGCAGTGCGGCGGTCAGGCCGGCGACGCCGGAGCCGACGACCACGACGTCGGCGTCGACGGCCCAGCCGGGGGCGGGGGCGTGCAGCCGTATGCCGGTACCGGCGGTGCCTGTGCCTGGGGTGCTCACGTGTGTGCTCCGAACTCCAATGGGATGTTGTCGATCAGCCGGGTCGTCCCCACCTTCGCGGCGACGGCCAGCACGGCCTGCCCGGTGAAGTCGGGGCCGACGTCGGTGAAGTCCTGCGGATCCACCAGCGCCAGGTAGTCCAGCAACAGCGGCGGGTCGTGCCGGGCCGCCTCCTCCAGGACGTGCCGGGCGGCGGCCCGTACGGCGTCCGGCAGGCCCGTGCCCGCGGCGGACACGGCGTGCGCGTCGGCGGCGCACCGGATCTCGCCGAGCCGCGCCAGGGCGGTGGCCCGCTCGTCGCTGGCCGGGGCCGCCTCGGCACGGGCCCGCAGCGCGGCCTGCGCGGCGAGCCGGTCCTGCCCGGCGAACAGGGCGCGGGACAGCGCCAGGGCCGTGCGGCGCTCCTGCGCGGACAGGTACCGGTTGCGGGACGACAGCGCGAGCCCGTCCTCCTCGCGGACGGTCGGCACGCCGACCACCTTCGAGGGGAAGTTCAGGTCAGTGACCATCCGCCGGATCAGGGCCAGTTGCTGGGCGTCCTTCTGGCCGAAGAGGGCCAGGTCGGGACGGGTGAGGTGGAGCAGCTTGGCGACGACGGTCAGCATGCCGTCGAAGTGGCCGGGCCGGGTGGCCCCTTCGAGGCGCTCGCCCATCGGGCCGGCGCTGACCCGCACCTGCGGGTCGCCGCCGGGGTAGACCTCGTCGACCGCCGGGGCGAACACCGCGTCGGCCCCGGCCGCCCGGGCGATCTCCAGGTCGGCGTCCAGGGTGCGGGGGTAGCGGTCCAGGTCCTCGTTCGCCCCGAACTGCAGCGGGTTCACGAAGACGGTGACCACGACCTGGCCCGCCGGCCCGGCCTGTTCGCGGGCCGTGCGGATCAACGTGGCGTGGCCCTCGTGGAGGGCGCCCATGGTCATCACGACGGCCCGCGGGCCCTCGGCGGTCCGCGGCAGCTTGTGCAGCTCCTCCGCGGTGTCGATCAGCAGCAGGTCGTGGTTCACCGGCGGTCGTCCCCTTCGGTGCCGTTGACGTGGTCCGCGCCGTCGGCGAGCACCCCGAGCAGGTCCTCGGCGAGTTCGGGCTTCAGGAGGCCGTGCGCGAGGGCCCGGTCGGCGGTGGTGCGGGCCATCGCCAGGTACCCGGCGACCGTGCCGGGGGCGTGCTTGCGCAGCTCCGAGACGTGCGCGGCGACGGTTCCGGCGTCACCGCGGGCCACCGGGCCGGTCAGCGCGGCGTCCCCGGAGCGCAGGGCGTTGTCGAGGGCCGCGCCGAGCAGCGGGCCGAGCATCCGGTCGGGGTGCCCGACCCCGGCCTTGTGCAGCAGCTCCATGGCCTGGGCGACCAGCGTGACCAGGTGGTTCGCGCCGAGGGCGAGGGCCGCGTGGTAGAGCGGACGGTTCTCCTCCGCGATCCACTCGGGCTCCCCGCCCATCTCGATCACCAGCGCCTCGGCCGCGAGCCGCAGCTCCTCGGGCGCCGTGACGCCGAACGAGCAGCCGGCGAGCCGCTGCACGTCGACCTCCGTGCCGGTGAAGGTCATCGCCGGGTGCAGGGCCAGCGGGAGCGCGCCCGCGCGCCGCGCCGGGTCCAGCACCCCGGTCCCGTACCGCCCGGACGTGTGGACGAGGAGCTGCCCGGGCCGGACCGCTCCGGTCTCGGCGAGCCCCTCGACGAGCGAGGGCAGCGCGTCGTCGGGCACGGTCAACAGCACCAGATCGGCCAGCTCCAGCACCTGCGCGGGCGCTACGAGCGGCACGTCGGGCAGCATCCGCGCCGCGCGCCGGCGGGAGGCGTCGGAGACGCCGGAGACGGCGACCGGCCGGTGTCCGGCCTGCTGGAGCGCACGGGCCAGCGCGGGGCCGACCCGGCCGGCGCCGACGACGCCGACGGTGAGCCTGGCCGGGCGCGGTTGCTGGGATGAATTCACGCGGGGAGGGCCTTCCGTTCCAGTCCGCGGGGGGTACCGGACGATACGCCGCCATGCTAGCCCCTGGGCGTGTTGGCCGGTCGGCGATGATCGGGGGCATGACTGGTGACGACGATCTGACGAAGCGGCTGGTGGCGGCGGGGCGGAGCGCCGGGCGGATGCTCGGCGGCAGCCTGCGGGAGGCGACGGTCGGCGAGCTGCTGTCCGGTCTGGCGGCGCCGGATCCCGACGAGCCGGCCGACCTGTACGGGGACGGCGTGGTGACCCGGCTGGAACGGCGGGTGGCCGAGCTGCTGGGGACCGAGGACGCGGCGTTCTTCCCGACGGGGACGATGGCCCAGCAGATCGCGCTGCGCTGCTGGGCGGGACGCACCGGGAACCCGGTCGTCGCCCTGCACCCGATGAGCCACCCGGAGCTGTGGGAGGGCGGCGCCCTGTCGCTGGTCTCCGGCCTGCGGACGGTCCACCCGACGACGGACCCGCGCCAGCCCACGGCCGAGGAGGTCGCCGACCTGGCCGAACCCTTCGGCACGCTGATGCTGGAGCTCCCGCTGCGCGACGCGGGCTTCCTCCTGCCCACCTGGGAGGAGCTGGAGGCCCTGGTCGACGCCGCCCGCGAACGGGACGCGGTGGTCCACTTCGACGGGGCCCGGCTGTGGGAGGCGACGGTGCACTTCGGGCGGCCGCTGGCGGAGATCGCCGCGCTCGCGGACTCCGTGTACGTGTCCTTCTACAAGTCCCTCGGCGGCCTCAGCGGCGCGGCCCTGGCGGGCTCCGCGTCGCTCGTCGCGGAGGCGAAGGTCTGGCGCCACCGGTACGGAGGCCAGATCTTCCGCCAGTTCCCGCAGGCCCTGTCGGCGCTGGCCGGCCTGGACCGGGAGCTGCCGCGCCTGCCCTCGTACGTGGACCGGGCGCGCGCGGTGGCGTCGGCGCTGGCCGAGGCACTGGCCGGCGGCCCCGTGCCCTGGTTCCGGATCAACCCGGAGGTCCCGCACACGCACCAGTTCCAGGTGTGGCTGCCGTACGAGGCCGACCGGCTGACGGAGGCGGGGGTGCGCCTCGCGGAGGAGACGGGCACCGTCCTCTTCCGCAGGTGGTCCCCGACGGTGGTGCCGGGCGTGTCGATGACGGAGGTCCAGATCACCGAGCCGGGCCTCACGTGGACCGCCGAGGACGTCCACGAGGCCGCGCAGGCCTTCACGGCCCGCATCTGACGGCGGCCCCGCCCCGTGCTCCGGGGCCCCGCCCCGCGCTTTCGGGCCCGCCCGGCACGCTCCGGCCCTGCCGGCGCCCGAGGCGCCGGCAG
>NZ_JBHYVA010000159.1:0-3292 GCF_042750055.1 Streptomyces sp. NPDC059456 | reverse complement strand
TGGGGTGTGAGTTTTGTTTCACCCGCGGGCGGGGGCGGCCCGGGGGGGGGGGGGGGGCGCGGGCCCCCGCCGCCCCGCCCGCGCCGGCCGGGGCCGCCCCCCGCGCCCCCCGAAACGCCGCAGCAGATGCACAAACGGTCCCGTCAGTGCAACGACGACGCACCGAATTCCGCCGAAGTCATCGGTCCGGCGCCCCCGCGGAGTTACCGTCCCTTCCACGGGAAGCAACGGAGCCGTCCCCCGAGGAGAGACACCATGACCGCTCACCCCGCCTGGCAGAAGTCCACGTACTGCGGCGAAGGAGACGCCTGCGTCTACGTCTCCGCGGCCCCCGGACACCTCGTCCGCGTCGCCGACCGGGCCGACCCGGCGCACCTGGTTCTGGCCACGACCCAGGCGGCCTGGGCCGACTTCCTTGACGCCGTCAAGGCACGGGGCTAGGGCCCGGCCCGGCACGACGCCGGGCTGACGCGCCCGGAATCATGCCCCTCAGGGGATTTTGTCCGATTAGCGCGTATCTTCGGCCCATGCCCACGCCCTACGGATCCCGCGGCGGCATGGCGTTCAGCGCCGCCGAGCTGCACGTGCTCAGGCGAACGCTCGCCCACGCCCTCCAGCCCTCCACGGCCCCCCTGACGGCCTCCGAGGTCCAGGACTGCCTGCGCCTCGCGCAGTCGGTGGACGAAGCGGTCCGGGAGGCGGGGCGGCTCAGAGAGTTCCTCCTCGCCGACCTCGCCCGCTACCGAGGCGCCCTGCCCGGCAGCCTCTCCGGCTACCTGGAACTGCTCCAGGACGCCCTGGCGGCCGGGTACGAGCCCGCGCCCGACGACCTCGCGGCGCTGCGCGCCCTGCGGGCCAACCCGGTCGCGGCGGCCTTGCTGGAACGCTGCCGGGGCATCGCCGAGCGCTCCGTGAAGCGGCGGTTCTCCGCGGCGCCGCCGCCCCGGACCCGGCTGCTCGCCCTGGCCGGCGGCAAGGACGCGGGGGACGCGGGGGACACGGGGGACACGGACGACCCCAAGGGCGGGACGAAGGGCGGGAAGGGCGAGAAAGGCGAGAAGGGCGAGAAGGGCGAGAAGGGCGGCAAGGAGGAGCCTGCGCGCCCCGCGCCGGGCCCCAAGGAGCCGAAGGGCCCCGAGCGGCCCGCCGAACGCCCGTCCGAGCGGCCCATTCCGACGCCGGGCGAGGTGTTCCCGCCGCGCCGCAAGCCCTCCCCGCCCCCGGCGGCCGGCCTCGCCGCCGGGTAGCTACGCTGGGGGCATGGACTACGTTTCCGCGCTCGTGCCCCCCGTAGTGATGGCCGGCTTCTTCATCGCACTCGTCGTGACGATCGTGAAGAGCCAGGGCGGCGCCAACAAGGCGAAGGAAGACGCGGCGGTCGACGCCGTGATCGCCCGCGCCGAGGCCGCCCGGCAGGCACAGCCCGGCAAGTAGCCGGCATCCGGACGGCGCGCAGCCGTCCCCCCGGCACGGACCGGACCGGGGGTTCCCGCGACTCCGTCGGGGCGCCCCCGGGATTTCGTGGCGCGTTGCCTCCCGAATGGCCGGGCAATTCCACACATTCCGCACTATCGTGCTGTTGTGCCTCGCCCCTTGGGAGAACTCGAAGACGCGGTCATG
This sequence comes from Streptomyces sp. NPDC059456, assembly GCF_042750055.1. Lineage (NCBI taxonomy): Bacteria > Bacillati > Actinomycetota > Actinomycetes > Kitasatosporales > Streptomycetaceae > Streptomyces > Streptomyces sp. NPDC059456. The sequence goes on along the minus strand of NZ_JBHYVA010000159.1, from coordinate 1,672 downwards.
ACGCGGGTGTGGCAGTGGAACCGCCCGGTCACTGTTCGTGAAGTACTGGAAGACCTCCAGCAGGAACGGTCCATCGCGTACACCACGGTCATGACGGTTATGGACAATCTCCATCAGAAGGGCTGGGTCCGCCGGGAAGCCGAAGGCCGCGCCTATCGATATACGGCGGTCTCCACCCGCGCCGCGTACTCGGCCGCACTGATGAACGAAGCGTGGTCGACGAGCGACAACCCCGCGGCCGCCCTCGTGGCCTTCTTCGGCATGATGTCCGCGGAACAGCGCGACGCCCTCCGGGACGCCATCCGCATCGTCGGGTACGACGCCGAGTCCGCCGCCGAGTCCGCCGCGGAGCCGGCCGCCGCGGCGGCCCCCGGAGGACTCCCCGAAGCGCCCTCCGAAGCACCTTCCGGACCCCCGCCCGCCGAAGGGGACTCCGCCGGGCGGGACACCGGGCCGGGGCGATAGCGTCCGGGCATGGGTGAGTTTTCCGCTGCACACGCAAAAACAGTGACGATCCGCCGTGCCCGCACCGGCGATGTTCCCGCACTGCGCCGCCTGCTCGACCAGTACGTGCAGCAGCGGATCCTCCTCGACAAAGCCCCGGTCGTCCTTTACGAGGACATCCAGGAGTTCTGGGTCGCGGAACACGACTCCGGCGGCCAGGTGGTGGGCTGCGGCGCTCTCCACGTCATGTGGGAAGACCTGGCCGAAGTGCGCACTCTCGCGGTCGACCGCGAGTTGAAGGGCGCCGGAGTGGGGCATCAGCTGCTGCGGCAGTTGTTGGACACCGCCCGGGCAGTGGGTGTCTCGAAGGTTTTCTGCCTGACCTTCGAAGTGGACTTCTTCGCGAAGCACGGCTTCGTCGAGATCGGCGAGACCCCGGTCGAGACCGATGTCTACATGGAGCTCCTGCGTTCCTATGACGAGGGCGTCGCCGAGTTCCTCGGTCTCGAACGAGTGAAGCCGAACACCTTGGGCAACAGCCGGATGCTTCTGCACCTCTGACGATCACGGCGGCTTTTCCCGTGCTCCGCGCACCTGTGGCCTATGTCCGAATCGCGCACGTTTCCCGCCGCGTTGCGGTCTCGAACCTCTCCAGGGGGGTTTGTGTTTTCCAGAGAAAAGCGGTTTCCTTTCCGCGTACTGCTTTTCGATGAAAGGAAATCCCGGTGGCACAGAAGGTTCAGGTCCTTCTTGTCGACGACCTCGACGGTGGCGAGGCGGACGAGACCGTGACGTTCGCTCTGGATGGCAAGACCTACGAGATCGACCTCACCACCGCCAACGCGGAGAAGCTGCGTTCCGCGCTTGCCGACTACGTCAAGGGCGCCCGCCGCACCGGCGGCCGCGCCTCCGGTGGCCGCGCCAAGACGCGCACGGCCGCGACCTCCGGCAACCCGGACACCGCCGAGATCCGCGCGTGGGCCAAGGCCCAGGGGATGAGCGTCAACGACCGCGGGCGCGTCCCGCAGGAGATCCGCGAGGCCTACGAGAACGCCAAGGGCTGACCCGCGGCCTCTCGCGCCAGGGGCGTACGCCGCCACAGGCGCGCCCGGTGGCATTCCGTCGCCGCCGCGGCGACCAGGCGTACGAGATCGGGCCCGGCACCACCGTGCCGGGGACCGGCACCCAGCCCGGGGCCGGGCGGGGCCGGCAGCAGTGCCTCGCACCC
>NZ_JBHYVA010000158.1:0-14260 GCF_042750055.1 Streptomyces sp. NPDC059456 | reverse complement strand
CGCCCCCCGCCAGCCCCGGCCCCCGGGGGCGCCCCACGGCGTGCCCCCCCGGGGGGGGCGCCCCCCCCCGCCGCCCCGGCACCGCGGCCCCCCCCGGGGGACGCCGGCGCCGGTGCGGGTCAGGCGGCGTTGTGGGACAGCCGCGAACGCAGCAGGCCCGCCAGGGCGTCCGCGAACTCCACCGGATCGACCGGAAGGGTCACCGCCGCGTCCGCACGGCTCCAGGTGGCCAGCCAGGCGTCCTGCGGACGGCCCATCAGCAGCAGCACCGGCGGGCACCGGAAGATCTCGTCCTTGATCTGCCGGCACACGCCCATGCCGCCCGCCGGGACCGCCTCGCCGTCCAGCACGCACACGTCGATCCCGCCCGCGTCCAGCTCGCTCAGGACGGCCGGGAGCGTGGCGCATTCCACGAACTCGACCGGCGGCAGGTCCGCGGCCGGCCTGCGCCCGGCGGCCAGCCGCACCTGCTCCCGGGTGCTCGCGTCGTCGCTGTAGACCAGAACCCGTGCAGTCGACCGCATTTCGTTCCTCCACGGTGCCGTGAATCACGTTGATGTTGCGCGGGATGCTACTCCGTCCGACCCGCTGTCAACATCGGTTCGGACAGCCTCGCCGGTGTGCGTACCGGGCCGATCTGATGGGCCGTTCGGGCCTTGCACACGCCCCTGACACTCCGAACGGCACCCCCCGGGGTGAGGGCGGGATAAGCGACCGACATAATGTCGGTCGTGGCGACAGCAACGACAGTAGATACCGGGCACGCGCACCCGACGGTCAACCGGCCGAACCTCGTCAGCGTCGGAACCATCATCTGGTTGAGTTCCGAGCTGATGTTCTTCGCGGCCCTCTTCGCGATGTACTTCACCCTGCGATCCGTGACAGGTGCCGAGTACTGGTCAGAGCAGGCTTCGGCCTTGAATCTGCCCTTCTCGGCGACGAACACGACGATCCTGGTGCTTTCCTCCCTCACCTGCCAGCTCGGCGTATTCGCCGCGGAGCGCGGTGACGTGAAGAAGCTCCGGACGTGGTTCATGATCACTTTCGTCATGGGTGCGATCTTCATTGGCGGCCAGGTGTTCGAGTACACCGAGCTGGTCAAGCACGAGGGCATGTCTCTCAAGTCAGGTCCGTACGGCTCGGTGTTCTACCTGACCACCGGCTTCCACGGTCTGCACGTGACGGGCGGTCTCATCGCCTTCCTGCTGGTCCTCGGCCGGACGTACGCGGCCAAGAGGTTCACCCACGAACAGGCCACGTCGGCCATCGTCGTGTCCTACTACTGGCACTTCGTCGACGTCGTCTGGATCGGCCTCTTCGCGACGATCTACCTGATCAAGTAGCGAACACGTCACCGGGCCCAGACCCGGCACTCCATCCAGACACACCGACGCAGAAGATCCTGACACCGGGGTAATCCGTGAAAAAGCTCTCCGCACGACGACGCCATCCGCTGGCGGCGGTCGTCGTTCTACTCCTTGCGCTGGCGGCCACTGGGGGGCTGTACGCCGCCTTCGCCCCCGCGGGCAAGGCGCAGGCCGATGAAACCGCCCAGTCCCTCGCCATCGACGAGGGCAAGAAGCTCTACGCCGTGAGCTGCGCAAGCTGCCACGGAGCCAGCGGTCAGGGTTCCACTGACGGCCCCAGTCTGGTCGGCGTCGGCTCCGCGGCCGTCGACTTCCAGGTGAGCACGGGCCGTATGCCCGCCCAGCAGCCCGGCGCGCAGGTGCCGAAGAAGCCGGTCATCTACGACCAGGCCCAGATCGACCAGCTGGCCGCGTACATCGCCTCCCTCGGCGCCGGCCCGATCACGCCGACCGAGAAGCAGTACGACCCGGCGGGTGCCGACATCGCCAGGGGTGGTGAGCTCTTCCGCAACAACTGCGCGCAGTGCCACAACTTCACCGGCGAAGGCGGCGCACTGACGAACGGCAAGTACGCCCCCAACCTCGAGGGCGTCGAGCCGAAGCACATCTACGAGGCCATGCTCACCGGCCCGCAGAACATGCCCTCCTTCCCGGACAGCACCATGCCGACGAAGGAGAAGAAGGACATCATCGCGTACCTCCAGCACGTGAACGGCGAGAAGTCGGTCAGCCCTGGCGGCCTGAAGCTCGGTGGCCTCGGCCCCGTCTCCGAGGGTCTGTTCGGCTGGATCTTCGGCCTGGGTGCGCTGATCGCTGTCGCCGTCTGGGTCGCGGCCCACACCGCTAAGGCCAAGAAGTCATGAGTAGCCAAGAGATTCCCGAAGAGAAGCACCTGCCGAGCGAGCAGGGCGACGCGCACCACGGTGGCGTAGCAGTCGCGGACGATCCGTTCGCCGACCCGGGCCTGCCGGTCCACAAGCCCCGTATCCAGGACATCGACGAGCGGGCCGCGAAGCGCTCCGAGCGCACCGTGGCGATGCTGTTCACGCTGTCGATGCTGGCCACGATCGGCTTCATCGCCTCGTACGTCATCATCCCGGTCGACAAGATCGTCTACATCTTCCCGATCGGGAAGGTGAGCGCGCTCAACTTCGCCCTCGGTCTGACCCTGGGCGCGGCCCTCTTCTGCATCGGCGCGGGCGCGGTCCACTGGGCCCGCACCCTGATGTCCGACGTCGAGGTCGCCGACGAGCGCCACGAGATCGCGGCGTCGCCGGAGGTCAAGGCGAAGGTCCTGTCGGACTTCGCCGACGGTGCCAACGAGTCCGGCATCGCCCGTCGTCCGCTGATCCGCAACACGATGCTGGGCGCGCTGGCCATGCTGCCGCTGTCCGCCGTCATGATCATGCGCGACCTGGGCCCGCTGCCCGAGGACAAGCTGCGCAAGACCGTGTGGGCCAAGGGCAAGCTGCTCATCAACGACAACACGAACGAGCCGCTGCGTCCCGAGGACGTCCTGGTCGGTTCGCTGACCTTCGCCCGGCCCGAGGGCCTGGAGGAGGAGCAGCACGACTTCCAGACGCAGATCGCCAAGGCTGCCCTGATGATCGTCCGGATCAAGCCGGAGGACATCAAGGACAAGCAGGAGCTGGAGTGGTCCCACGAGGGCATCGTGGCCTACTCGAAGATCTGCACCCACGTCGGCTGCCCGATCAGCCTGTACGAGCAGCAGACGCACCACGTGCTCTGCCCGTGCCACCAGTCCACCTTCGACCTCTCCGACGGCGCCCGTGTCATCTTCGGCCCGGCCGGCCACGCGCTTCCGCAGCTGCGGATCGGCGTGAACGGCGAAGGCTTCCTTGAAGCGCTCGGCGACTTCGAAGAGCCCGTCGGTCCTGCATTCTGGGAGCGCGGATGAGCACTGCCACCGATACCAAGCGCAAAGCGCCGGCCGGCGAGCGTGTGGCCGACTGGGCGGACGGCCGCCTGGGCATCTACAGCCTGGCCAAGTCCAACATGCGCAAGATCTTCCCGGACCACTGGTCCTTCATGCTGGGTGAGATCTGCCTCTACAGCTTCATCATCATCATCCTCACGGGTGTGTACCTGACGCTGTTCTTCCACCCGAGCATGAACGAGGTCGTGTACCACGGCTCGTACGTGCCGATGCAGGGCGTCCAGATGTCCGAGGCCTTCGCCTCGACGCTGGACATCAGCTTCGACGTCCGCGGCGGTCTGCTCATCCGGCAGATCCACCACTGGTCGGCGCTGATCTTCGTCGCCGGCATGGTCGTGCACATGATGCGCGTCTTCTTCACCGGCGCGTTCCGCAAGCCGCGCGAGGTCAACTGGATCTTCGGCTTCCTGCTGCTGGTCCTCGGCATGTTCACCGGTTTCACCGGTTACTCCCTGCCGGACGACCTGCTCTCGGGCACCGGTGTCCGCTTCATGGAGGGCGCGATCCTGTCCGTGCCGATCGTCGGCACGTACATCTCGTTCTTCCTCTTCGGCGGAGAGTTCCCCGGCAGCGACTTCGTCGCCCGGTTCTACTCGATCCACATCCTGCTGCTGCCCGGCATCATGATGGGCCTGCTGGTGGCCCACCTGATCCTGGTCTTCTACCACAAGCACACCCAGTTCGCGGGTCCCGGCAAGACGAACAACAACGTCGTCGGCATGCCGCTGCTGCCGGTCTACATGGCCAAGGCCGGAGGCTTCTTCTTCCTGGTCTTCGGTGTCATCGCGGCCATCGCGGCGATCGCCTCGATCAACCCGATCTGGGCGCTCGGCCCGTACCGCCCGGACCACGTGTCCACCGGTGCGCAGCCCGACTGGTACATGGGCATGCCGGAAGGCCTGATCCGTGCCATGCCCGGCTGGGAGATCAACCTGTGGGGCCACACGCTCGTCCTGGGCGTGTTCATCCCGCTGCTGCTCTTCCCGCTGGTGCTGGGCTCGATCGCCGTCTGGCCGTTCATCGAGTCCTGGGTCACCGGGGACAAGCGCGAGCACCACATCCTGGACCGCCCGCGCAACGTCCCGACCCGTACGGCCTTCGGTGTCGCCTGGATCGCGGAGTACATCGTGCTGCTGATCGGCGGTGGAAACGACATGTTCGCGCAGTACTTCCACCTCTCGATCAACAACATCACCTGGTTCGTCCGGATCGGCTTCTTCGTCGTCCCGGTCCTCGCGTTCATCGCCACCAAGCGCATCTGCCTCGGCCTCCAGCGCCGGGACCACGACAAGGTGCTGCACGGTCGCGAGACCGGCATCATCAAGCGTCTGCCGCACGGTGAGTTCGTCGAGGTCCACGAGCCGCTCTCGCAGGGCAAGCTGCACACGCTCACCGCGCACGAGCAGTACAAGCCGGTCGAGATCGGCCCGACGGTCGACGAGAACGGCGTCGAGCGCAAGGTCGGCCGCATGGAGAAGCTCCGCGCGAAGCTCAGCAAGGGCTTCTACGCCGAGAACAACCAGATTCCGAAGCCCACGGTGGAGGAGTACAAGGAGATCCAGAGCGGCCACGGCCACCACTGATCCCACCTGAGGGGCTGATTCAGGTCAGTCCCGGTGTCGCCACGGCGAGAGCCCCGTCCAGTGTCTGGACGGGGCTCTTTGCCGTCCCCGGGGCTGGATAGGGTGGACTCCTCAATGCTTGCCGACGGATCCAGGAGCAGACCATGCGCGGACAGAGTCCGGCTGACGCCGGTGGGGTGCCGGCCCTCCCCCAGACTCCGTCCGGGGGTGCCCTCAATTGGCCGGGTCTCCTCGACGCCCTGCTGACCGGCCAGGACCTGCGGGCCGAGGAGACGGCCTGGGCCATGGACCGGATCATGCGCGGAGAGGCCACCGACGCCCAGATCGCCGGTTTCGTGGTGGCGCTGCGGGCCAAGGGGGAGACGGTCGCGGAGATCAACGGCCTCGTCCGGTCCATGTACGGGCACGCCAACCTGATCGAGGTGCCGGGCCGGACGGTGGACATCGTCGGCACCGGTGGCGACGGGGCCAAAACGGTGAACATCTCGACGATGTCGTCGATCGTGGTGGCCGGTACGGGCGCCAAGGTGGTCAAGCACGGCAACCGGGCCGCCTCCTCCGCGAGCGGGTCCTCGGACGTGCTGGAGAAGCTCGGCGTCAACCTGGACCTCACCCCGGCGCGGGTGGTCGAGGTCGCGGAGCAGGCCGGCATCACCTTCTGCTTCGCGGTGAAGTTCCACCCGGCGCTGCGGCACGTGGCCGCGGCCCGCAAGGAGCTGGGGATCCGGACCACCTTCAACTTCCTCGGCCCGCTGACCAACCCGGCGCGGGTACGGGCGCAGGCCACGGGCGTGGCGGACCCGCGGGTGGCGCCCATCGTGGCGGGCGTGCTGGCGGAGCGCGGCTCCTCGGCGCTGGTGTTCCGCGGCGACGACGGCCTGGACGAGCTGACGACCACCGCCACCTCCCGGGTGTGGTGGGTGCGCGACGGCCGGGTGGACGAGCAGGCGTTCGACCCGCGCGACGTGGGCATCGAGCTGGTCGACGTCTCGGCGCTGCGCGGCGCGGACGCCTCGTACAACGCGGACGTCGCCCGCCGTCTGCTGGCCGGCGAGCCCGGCCCGGTCCGCGACGCGGTCCTGCTGAACTCGGCGGCGGCCCTGGTGGCGCTGGACCCCGGCACGGGCTCCCTGGAGGACGAGATCCGCGCGGCGATCGCCCGCGCGGCCGAGTCCATCGACTCGGGAGCGGCGAAGGCGGCCCTGGACCGCTGGGTGACGGCGAGCAACGCCTAGGCGGTTTCGGCCATGGCCCCGGTCCAGCATGCGGACCGGGGTCTTGCGCGTCGGGGATCTTGTGGCAGGATGCTCACCAGGTCACGAGTGACAGCGTTTCGGCCCCGGCTTGCTGTCCGGCAACCCTCCTTCCGTGGCGGGGTGCCCCGGGTGATGACCAGGTCGTAGCCACAAAGGCCTACGGCAAGCGCGGATCCCTCGACACCAGGGGTCCTGGTCTCCCGAGGAGCTTTTCCGTGAGCAAGCGAATGCGATAGGGCGACTCCGCCCCTTCTTCACCCTCCGTGCGGTCCCGAGTCGTCCGCGCGTCGAGGCAACTCCCGTACCACTGGCACATGTGCGTCCGCGTACCCGCGCGCCGCGCATCCGTGCACCCACGTACGGGCCCCCCGAAGCCATTCAGCCTGTCCTGCCGGGAGATACCGCCATGTCCACGTACCCGAACGCCGTCGACGCCACCGCCTCCGCCACCGTCTGCGCCGCCGACCCCGCCTGTGCCCGGCCGCTGCCGGTCCTCGGCCGGGACGTGACCGTCCCCCTCGTCACCGGCGGCGAGGTCACCTACGCGGCCCTGGACTACGCGGCCAGCGCTCCCGCCCTCCAGCGGGTCTGGGACGACGTCGCCGCGTACGCCCCCTACTACGGCAGCGTCCACCGCGGGGCCGGCTACCTCTCCCAGCTCTCCACCGACCTCTTCGAGCAGAGCCGGGCCACCGTCGCCGAGTTCCTCGACTGCCGCGCCGGCGACCAGGTCGTCTTCACCCGCTCCACGACCGACTCGCTGAACCTGCTGGCCGCCGTACTCCCCGCCGACTGCCAGGTGTTCGTCTTCGAGACCGAGCACCACGCCTCACTGCTGCCCTGGGTCGACGCGCGGGTCACCTACCTCGACGCCCCCCGCACCCCGGCCGAGGCCGTCACCACCCTGGAGCGGGCCCTCGCCGACCGTGACCCTCACGGCCCCGCCCTGGTCTGCGTCACCGGCGCCTCCAACGTCACCGGCGAGCTGTGGCCCGTCAAGGAGCTCGCCGCCGCCGCGCACGCCCACGGCGCCCGCATCGTCCTGGACGCCGCCCAACTGGCCCCGCACCACCCCGTCTCCGTGCAGGAGCTGGACGTGGACTGGGTGGCCTTCTCCGGACACAAGCTCTACGCGCCCTTCGGCTCGGGCGTCCTCGCGGGCCGCGCGGACTGGCTCCAGGAGGCGCAGCCGTACCTGGCCGGCGGCGGTGCCTCCCGCAAGGTCGCCCGCCGCGAGGACGGCGGCGTCGACGTCGAGTGGCACACCACCGCCGCCCGCCACGAGGCCGGCTCCCCGAACGTCATCGGCGTCTACTCCATCGCCTCGGCATGCAAGGCCCTGACGGAGGCCGGGTTCGAGAACCTCGTCGCCCGCGAGCGGCACCTCATCGCGAAGGTCCGCGAAGGCCTGGCGGAGGTCCCGGCGGTCCGGATCCTCTCCCTGTTCGGCGACGACGCCCCGCGCGTCGGCGTCATCTCCTTCGTCGTGGACGGCTGGAACAGCTCGCACTTCGCGGCCGCGCTGTCGGCGGAGTACGGGATCGGCGTGCGCGACGGCCTGTTCTGCGCCCACCCGCTGGTCCGCACCCTGCTCGGCAGCGAGCCGCAGGCCCAGGGCGAGTGCGGAGCGCCGGAGGCGGCGCCGGGCGAGCTCCCCCGGACTTCGTCCGGGGGGACCCCCACCCTGAACGCCATCCGCGTCAGCTTCGGCGCGGGCACCCCGGACGAGCACGTGGAGCGGTTCGTGCAGGCGGTCAAGGAGCTCGTCGCGGACGGCGCCAAGTGGCAGTACCGCACCGAAGAGGGCCGCTGCGTCCCGGCCGTGTGACGGTGTCCGCGGCCCGCCGGGGGCCGGGTGGCGCTGCCCGGCGAGGGTCTTCCGGGACCGTGACCCGCCCCGGCGAGGGTCTTCCGGGACCGTGACCCGCCCCGGCGCGGGGGTTACGCGTCCAGACCGATGGCGAAGGCCGCTTCCAGGTCGTGCTGGGAGTAGGTGCGGAACGCCACGTGGGTGTCCGTCGCCTCCACGCCCGGGATCTTGCTGATGCGGCCGGGGATGATGTCCGCCAGATTCTCGTGGCGGGCCACGCGCACCAGCGCGATCAGGTCGTACGTACCGGTGACGGAGTAGACCTCGCTGACGCTGTCCAGCGCGGCGATGGACTCGGCGATCTCGGGGATACGGTCCACGCTGGTCTTGATGAGCACGATCGCGGTGATCACGGCTGGCTGTCTCCCTCGGTGGCCGTCGCTGGTCGCCTCACTCTAGTCGTACGCCGATAGCGCACCCACGCGTAGACGAAGCCCAGCGAGAAGCCCACGACGTGGGCCAGGTACGCCACCCCCGGACCGCTTCCCGCGCGGTGCGCCGCCAGCCACTGCAGGCCGAACCAGAACATCAGCACGATCCAGGCGGGGAACCGCAGCGGCAGGAAGAAGAGGAACGGGAACAGGCTCGTCACCCTCGCCCGCGGGAACAGGCACAGGAACGCGCCGAGGACCGCCGAGATCGCGCCGGACGCGCCGACCAGGGTCTGGGCGGAGGAGGCGTTGGCCGCCGCGTACGCCGCCAGCGCCAGGTAACCCGTGCAGACGTAGAAGGCGAAGAACTGCGGCCGCCCCATCCGCTCCTGCGTCATCACGCCGAAGACGTGCAGGAAGAGCATGTTGCCGAGCAGGTGGAGCCAGCTGCCGTGCACGAACAGCGCGGTGAGCGGAGTCAGCAGGGCCCGCGCGGAGCCGCCGAACAGCTCGTCCGGGACCACGCCCCAGCGCCGGAAGTACGCGGTCCCCGCCTCCAGCAGCCCGTCGCCCGTCCCGTACGAGGGATTCAGCCCCGAAGCGGGGCCGAGCAGGAACACCACGCAGCAGCCGGCGATCAGCGCGTGGACGACCACCGGGCCCCGGGCGGCCTCCCGGAGGGCCTGCCACCTTACGATCATGCGATCGAGCATGACCCAAGCGGACCCTCCCGGAGCACCGGCAGGCCGTAGGGTTACGTGCTGCGGTCCGCCGATTGACGCGGACGGCGGCTTTAATTGAAAGAGCTACGAAGGAGAGAGCGGCCTGATGACGGTTCCCCTGCCGACCGACACCACCCGGTGGCGCTGCACCCTGTGCGGCAACCTCACGCGTTTCGACGTCACTCGTTCGTCGAAGGTCGTCGAGTACGTCCACCTGGATCTCGCCGGGGAGCCCAAGGTCGAGGAGCGCGAGGTGGTCAATGAGACCATCGAGTCGGTCCGCTGCCGCTGGTGCAACGCGGTGGACCAGATCGAGCTCGTGGACAGGCCGGGCGCGGACTCCTGAAGGAGCCGGGCCCACAGTAGATCACGGTAGGGGTGACGGATTGTGGAGCCAGCAAGCGGCGCTGAGCCGGCCGATGCGGCCGGCGACGCCGCCGAGGTGCTCGACCGCCCGCTGCCGGAAGGCGTGCGGCGCCGGGTCGTCGCGCTCGTCTCGGACGCCTTCGGCGCCCTGACGGTCGCGGACCTCCCGGCGCAGCTGCGCCAGTACGCCCGGTTCACCCCGACCCGGCGCGCCAAGTTCGCGGGCAACGCGATGGCCGCCGCCGTGGAGACGGACGCCGTGTTCCGCGGCCGCGTCGCCGAGAAGCTGCGCGAGGCCCAGGCCGAGCTGGCCGGTGCGCTGGAGTCCGGCGCACCGCCCGCCGCCGCGGACCCGCTGGACGTGGCGGCCGCCGCGTACGTGCTGCGCCCGGCCGGCTGGGTGAAGCTGGTGGCCGCCGCCGGCGAGGAGGCGCAGCGCGCCGACGCCGAGCGGGTCGGCGAGGAGACCCGGCGCGAACTGGACCGGCTCCGCGAGGAACTGGCGCACGCCCGGGACGTGCAGCGTCTCGGCGGCGAGCAGGTGCGCACCGAGCTGGACGCGGCGCGCAAGGAAGCGGAATCGCTTCAGCGCAAGCTGCGCAGCGCCCAGAGCGACGTGAAGCGCGGCGAGGCGGCCCTGCGCAAGGTCACCGCCGAGATCGACGGGATCCGCGGCGAGGCGGCCGCGCAGGTGGCCGCCGCCGAGAGCGAGACCCGGCGCCTGAAGTCCCGCCTCGCCGAGGTGGAGGCGGCGCTGGAGACCTCCCGCCGGGCCACCCGCGAGGGCCGCAGCGTCGAGGACATGCGGCTGCGGCTGCTGCTGGACACCGTGCTGGACGCGGCCCAGGGGCTGCGCCGCGAGCTGGCGCTGCCGCCGGTGTCCACGCGGCCGGCCGACACGGTGGACGCGGTGGAGCCGGGCCGGATGACGCCGAAGGACATCGCCGCGCGGGCCCTGTCGGAGACCGATCCGGCGCTGCTGGACCAGTTGTTGGCGCTGCCCCAGGCCCATCTGGTCGTCGACGGCTACAACGTGACGAAGACCGGCTATCCGACGATGCCGCTGGAGAAGCAGCGGCTGCGGCTGCTGGGCGGGCTGTCGATGCTGGCCGCGCAGACCGGCGCGGAGATGACCTGCGTCTTCGACGGCGCGGAACTGGCGGCCCCGGTGCTGCTCGCGCCGCCGCGCGGGGTGCGGGTGCTGTTCTCCAAGCCCGGGGTGACGGCGGACGAGCTCATCCGCCAGCTGGTGCGCGCGGAGCCGCCCGGCCGGCCGGTGGTCGTGGTGTCCACCGACCGCGAGGTGGCCGACGGTGTGGCGAAGGCCGGCGCCCGGCCGGTTGCGTCCGCCTTGTTGCTGAAGCGGCTTTCGCGCGTTTCGTAACTCCTCGGCGGAATGCCCGATTTGGTAGGGCGGTTGGGGAACGTACCGTCAAGTGCCCGGCACGGAGCGTGGGCTGTAGGTAAAGAACCTGGTCGGGGGGTCACTTTTTTCCCGGCAGGATTTGAACTGATCACAGCAAGGTCACTAAGGTCACCTCAAACCTTCGTGCGGTAAGTCACTCATTCGGAGTGACGACGGAGGCGCGCTGCCGAGCCTTGCGACCGTCTTCGGCGGCTCCAGGAAGAAGGAGCTCGCGTTCGTGGCGTCCCACCGTCGACCCAAGCCGCCGACCCGCACCCGCGTGAGCGTGCTCACCGCCCTTGCCACCGCGGCCGTCGCCCTCTCCTCCCAGTCGGCCATGGCCGCCCCGGACAAGCCGAGCAAGGACGAGGTCAAGAGCAAGGTGGACGCCCTCTACGAGGAGTCCGAGCAGGCCACCGAGAAGTTCAACGGGGCCAAGGAGCGCCAGGACCAGCTCGAGAAGGAGATCTCGCAGCTCCAGGACCGCGTCGCCCGCGGCCAGGACGAGCTCAACAGCCTGCGCAACACGCTCGGTTCGATGGCCACGGCCCAGTACCGCGGTGGCGGCCTCGACCAGTCCGTGCTGCTCCTGCTGTCCGACGACCCGGACGGCTACCTCGACAAGGCCTCCACGCTCCAGCAGTTGAGCGGCAAGCAGGTCGAGGCGATAACGAAGATCCAGGCCAAGCAGCGCAGCCTCGCGCAGCAGCGCCAGGAAGCCACCGGCAAGCTCGCCGACCTCGACGCCGTCCGCAAGGAGCTCGCCGAGAAGAAGTCGACCGCCCAGGCCAAGCTCGCCGACGCCCAGGCCCTCCTCAACACGCTGACCGCGGACGAGCGCAGCCAGCTGAAGAGCGACGCGGCCAAGGACGGCCAGGCCGCGGCGGACGCCGCCGGCGGGAGCTCCAAGGGTGCGGTGAAGGGCTCGGGCCGGGCCGGCGCCGCCCTCGCCGCGGCGATCACCCAGAAGGGCGACCGCTACCACATGGGCGACACGGGCCCCGACTCGTGGGACTGCTCGGGCCTGACCCAGTGGGCCTACGCCCAGGCCGGCGTCGACATCAGCCGCACCACCTACACGCAGGCCAACGACGGCACGCGCATCGGCATGAGCGAACTCCAGCCCGGAGACCTGGTCTTCTTCTACGGCGACCTGCACCACGTCGGCCTCTACGCGGGCAACGGCCAGGTCTTCCACGCCTCCAACCCCACCGGCGGCGTCCGCTACGAGGCCATGAAGAACATGCCCTTCCAGTTCGGCGTCCGCGTCGGCTGACCCGCCCTCCCCGGTCCGGGGAGACGTGCCGCACACCGCCCATCCGGGCGAATTCCGCGGCCCCGCTGTGACCACACGCCCCGTCGGTGACCTGCGTCTCCGGCGGGGCGTCGGCGTGCGCGCGGTCCGGCGGTCGTTGGTCGGTGCGTGGTCGCGCGGCTACTGTCTGCCAGCGCGGAACCCGGCACACGTCCGTCCACGGAGGGCGGACCCGGCCCCGCGCAGCGGAAGGGAGCGGTTCCACGTGGCGTCCCATCGCCGGACCGGGCTCGGCAGCCTCGACCGGAACACCAAGGTCACCGTCCTCGCCGTCGCCGCAACCGCCGCGGCAGCCATGGCGGGTGCGACGGCGAGCGCGGCCCCGGCCCTGCCGCAGGAGCCCCCGGCCGGCGCCCGCGCCCAGGTCGACCGGCTCTTCGAGGAGGCCGAACAGGCCACCGAGCGCTACAACCGGGCGGGCGAGCGGGCCGAGCGGCTGCGCACCGAGATCGACCGCGCCCAGGACGCCCTGGCCCGCGGCCAGGACCGCATCAACACCATGCGCGGCGTCCTCGGCACCTTCGCCGGAGCCCAGTACCGTTCCGGCGGCATCGACCCCGCCGTCGAGCTGATGCTCTCGAACGACCCGGACGAGTACCTCGACCGGGCCTCCCAGCTGGACCGGCTGACGGACCGGCAGGCCCGGCGGCTCGACGAACTGCGCAAGGAGCAGCGCCGGCTGGGCCAGCAGCGCCACGAGGCCTCGCAGAAGCTGGCCGAGCTCGACGCCGTGCGCGCCGACGTGGCCCGCCAGAAGCGCGCCGTCACCGCCAAGCTCGCCGCGGCCCGCCGGCTGCTCAACGCCATGCCCTCGCAGGAGCGGGCCGATTTCGAGCGGGCCTCGCGCTCCGGCGACCGGCCCGGGGCACTGCCCGACCTCGGCGCGGCGGTCCCCTCCTCGGGGCGGGCCGCCGCCGCCGTGATGGCCGCCCGGTCCGCCGTCGGCCGCCCGTACGTCTGGGGCTCCACCGGGCCCTCCGGCTTCGACTGCTCCGGGCTGATGGTGTGGTCGTACCGGCAGGCGGGCGTCTCCCTGCCGCGCACCTCGCAGGCCCAGCGGTACGCCGGCCGCCGGGTCCCGCTCTCGCAGGCGCAGCCCGGCGACCTGGTCACGTACCGCTCGGACGCCAGCCACGTCGGCATGTACGTCGGCAACGGCCAGGTGGTGCACGCCCCGTACCCGGGGGCGCGGGTGCGGTACGACCCGGTCGGGATGATGCCGGTGGCCTCCGTCACACGGCCCTGACGCGGCCGTGCGTACGATCGACGGATGTCCCCGTTCCGCCGGCTCCTCGTACGCGCACTGCCGTTCCTGCTGAGCGGGCTGCTCGCGGGGTGCGGGGTGCCCGGCGCGCCCGGCACCGCCGAGCGGGACGTCCGCGAGGCCGTCGCCGCCTGGTCGCGGACCCCGCCCGCGCAGCTCGCCGGGATCCCGCTGGAGGGATGGGCGTACGAGGTCTCCGAGGTCGGCCGCAGCGGCGCGCGGGCCACCGCCCGGGCGCAGCTGCACTACCGGCTCACCGGCTACGACACGGCCCCCGCGGGGTCGGCGCGCGAGGTGCGGCTGAGCCGGGACGGCGGCCGCTGGCGGGTCACCGGCGACGGGCCGGCGCCGGGCGCCCCGCCCGAGCTGTGGGACCAGGGGCCGGTGGCGGTGGTCCGGGGCGCGCACTGCCTGGTGCTGGGCGGCGGGCAGGACGCCGGGACGCTGTCCGCGGTCGCGGCGGAGGCCGACCGGGCGGTGCCCGCGGTGAGCGCCGGCTGGCCGCGGCCGTGGGCGGGCCGGGTGGTGGTGCTGGTACCGGGCTCGCTGGAGCGGATGGCGCAGCTGCTGGGGCGGCCGGCCGCCGAGTACCGGGGCATGGGGGCCGTCACGACGGGCCGGGTCGGCGCGGCCGCGGCCCCCGCCGACCGGGTCGTCGTCAACCCCGAGGGGTGGGCGCAGCTCAGTGCGGTGGGGCGCGGGGTCGTCCTCACCCACGAGGTCACCCACGTGGCCACCCGTGCCGCGACCTCCGCCCGGTCCCCGCTGTGGCTGTCGGAGGGCT